>JAGWRJ010000813.1 GCA_028869725.1 Alphaproteobacteria bacterium
CTGGTCGTACCGCTCTTTGCCGTTGCCGTGGATAGTGGCTCTGCCGCAACTTTCGTGGTCAGCATGTCAGTTCTTGGCTTTGTCTCTAATCTCACATTTGGCGTCGTGTGTGCAGCTTTGGGTGAAGGTCTGCCGCGGACAATCCGTGCCAGCGCTTTTGGTACGGTCTATTCGATCGCAATGGCGTTTTTTGGCGGTTCGAGCGAATTCGTGGTGACTTGGCTGATCCATATCTCCGCCAGCCCGATGGCGCCGGCCTGGTATGTTGCCGGGGCTACTGCAGTGGCGCAGGTAGCGCTCATGTTCCTTCCGGAAAGTGCGCCTGTTCGCGTACGTCGCTCCCCGACCGCGGTGAACGCAAAGGCACCCTTCAGGATGCGCAACTAGTTCTGCCAAAACGCAAGTGGGCCCACGGGCGTCACCCTCAACCATCCTTATGCTGACGTGTGAAGGCTAATTATTGGAAACGTCTTGCGGCTATGGCGCCCTTCGGGCGGGGAACGCATTGCCGGGCCGATGCGTTAAAGCTTTCTGATGAGCGCTGGAGTGCTCGCTGGACTTTGCGCCGGCCGAAGATGGCCGGTCGTGTCAATGCAAGAAAGTGCGCCTATGTCTACTGCTGCTGATGATCGAACCGCGACTGTATTTGCAGAGATTGCCAAAGAACGCGCCGCCATAGCGCGTAAAACCGAGCGTTTGCGTGCCTTGCGTCTGGCAAAGGAAAGCGAGGAGCATGGCCGGCGGCCGACCACCGAAGTACCGGCGCCCAAACGAAAGCGCAAAGTGTCGCCCAAGGCTGTGCGTGTGAATTTCCCAAGGTAGCACCGCTTGATCACAGCAGGAGGTCGTCGGCCCTATCCTGGACTGACATTTTCGCGTGAAAATTCATTAGGGCAATCAATGTGTTCCCATGGGCCATCAGCCAGGCGCAGTCGACCATGCCGTCGCGGATAGAGTGTGCCCGGCGGGATGCATCCGGATGGGAGCAGATGCCGCGTCCCGTACCGAGGTGTCGATCATGCAGCGCTCAAAAAGCGGTGGCAGAAGCGGAACCAGCCATGCTCTAATTGGTTATCGGTCGAGGGGGCGCTGGAGCCTGCCGCGGCCTGTCCGCGGGCTTGCGCTCGCGTATTTGCACAAACGCACTTAGGAGAATTTTTGCTATGGCCGACCCGTTCACGCTGCCGCCACTGCCCTATGACCAGAAGGCGCTTGAGCCTGTGATTTCGTCGAACACGCTCGGCTTTCATTATGGAAAGCATCATCAGGCCTATGTCACCAATCTCAACAAGCTGGTTCAGGGCAACGAATTCGAGAGCATGGGACTTGAGGATGTCATCCGGAAAAGTCATGGCAAAAATGCCGGTGTCTTCAACAATGCTGCCCAGGTGTGGAACCATACGTTCTACTGGAAGAGCCTGAAGCCCGGTGGCAGCCAGCCCGGCGGCAAGCTCAAGGAGGCGATCGAGGCCTATGGCGGGTTGGACAAGCTGAAGTCGGATTTTGCCGAGGCGGCCAAAACCCAGTTCGGCTCCGGCTGGGCCTGGATTGCGGCCCGCGGGGGCAAGATTGAGGTTCTGAAGACGGGTAATGCCGAAACCCCGCTGGTAAGCGGTGCCACAGCCCTGCTGACCATCGATGTCTGGGAGCATGCCTACTATCTGGATTACCAGAACCGGCGCCCCGATTATGTAAGCGCCGTCATCGACAAGTTGCTCAACTGGGATTTTGCCGCCGAAAATTTGGCCAAAGCCAAGTAAGGGCGGTTTTGCGTAATTTTAGGAAAGGGGCGCGACGTTTCGTGCCCCTTTCATTTTTTATCTTGCTTTACGTTCACGTCAACGGAATACGATCAGCCTGGGAGTGAAGAAAGGCCGCGCCGAGGCGAAAACGTCCGGCCGGGAATGGGCATGAGCCGAACCTATACGATCCGCGAACTGACCCGCGAGTTTTCTGTTACTGCACGCACCCTGCGCTTCTATGAGCAGGAGGGGCTCTTGGCCCCCAGCCGTCGAGGGCAGGCCCGAATCTACTCTGGCCGGGATCGCGCCCGGCTGACGCTAATCCTGCGGGGGCGTCGCGTTGGCTTCTCTCTGGCCGAAATGCGCGAGATTCTCGATCTCTACAATCCGGGTGATGGTGGCATGGCACAGCTGACCCATTCCCGAGACAAGTTCGTGCAGCGCATCGCGGCTCTCGAGCGGCAGCGCCGGGACATTGACGAGAGTATTGCCGAGCTGAGGCTCGGGCTTGAAGCGATCGATCATCGTCTGGTTGACCAGCAGGGCCCGGAACGCCCCGCGCCGCGGGCGATTGGCTTTGGAATGATCCCGGCGGATTAGGGCCGAGGTCCTCATTCAGCAAATCCCGTGCGCCCATGGGCTGAGCGCGCGCGGCCACTCAAGTTTCCGAGCAGGAGAGACACATGACGGAATGCTACATCTACGATGCGGTTCGCACCCCGCGTGGACGCGGTAAGAAGGACGGCGCGCTTCATGAAGTGACGGCGCTGGAACTGGCGACGCAAGCGCTGAAGGCCGTCCGCGACCGCAATCAGCTGGACACAGAATGGGTCGATGATGTGGTGCTGGGCTGTGTAGATCCTGTCGGCGAGCAGGGATCGGACATTGCCCGTATTGCCGTTCTTAACGCGGACTATGCCGACAGCGTGGCGGGGGTTCAGATCAACCGCTTTTGTGCCAGCGGTCTTGAAGCCACCAACATGGCCGCGGCCCAGATCATGAGTGGCCAGTCCGAAATGACGATTGGCGGCGGCGTTGAATCCATGAGTCGCGTAGGCATGGGCGCAAGCGGCGGGTCGTGGTCAACTGATCCGTCCATTGCGATCAAGAGCTATTTTACACCACAGGGTATCGGTGCCGATCTGATTGCGACGCTGGATGGCTTTTCCCGCGACGATGTCGATGCGTATGCTGTCGAGAGCCAACGGCGCGCGGCCAACGCCTGGGACAAGGGGTACTTCAAGAATTCAGTCATTCCGGTGAAAGACATCATCGGGCAGACCATTCTGGACCGGGATGAGCACATGCGTCCGGACGCCACGATGCAGTCGCTAGCCTCGCTCAATCCGTCATTTGCACAATTGGGTGCCTTCGCCGGGTTCGACGCCGTGGCCCAGCAGCGCTACCCCCAGGTCGAGGCACTTAACCATGTGCATCATGCTGGCAATTCATCTGGCATAGTCGATGGCGCAGCTGCCGTGCTGCTTGGCACCAAAGAGGCTGGCAGAGCAAATGGTCTCAAGCCGCGAGCCCGTATCCGGGCCTTCGGGTCGATTGGTTCCGAACCTTGCATCATGCTCACGGGACCGGCGCTTGTTACGGAGAAGGTGCTCAAGCGCGCAGGCATGACCGCCTCCGACATCGACCTTTTCGAGCTCAATGAGGCATTCGCAAGCGTTGTGCTCCGTTTCATGCGGGTTCTTGATCTCGATCACGACAAGGTCAACGTCAACGGAGGTGCCATCGCCATGGGTCACCCTCTGGGGGCAACCGGGGCGATGATCCTCGGTACTGTTCTCGACGAACTCGAACGTCGCGATCTGAATACGGCTCTGGTGACATTGTGCGTCGGCGCCGGCATGGGCACCGCAACCATCATCGAGCGGATTTAACTTCAAATCCCAGGCTCTCGTGTACGGGGCGGCCCGCCTCATAGGTGGCAAGCCTGATCCGGGCGAACATAAATGAAGGCAGCAGTCATGAAACTCACCAACTTCACCATCGATCGTGACAGCGACGGCATTCTCACCGTGGTGTGGGATGTGCCCGGGCGCACGATGAACGTGCTTACCAACTCGGCCATCGGTGAACTTGCGCAGATCGCCCAGACTGCGGCCACTGATCCGCAGATCAGCGGCATTGTAATTACCAGCGGCAAGAGTAACGGCTTCTGCGCCGGCGCTGCGCTTGATGAAATGCAGGATAATGCCGCTGCCGGATCACAGAGCTCATCGGATGTCGATGCCGCAAAGCGGCGCTTCGAGGGCGTGATGGTCTTTCACAAGGCGTTGCGACAGCTCGAGACCTGCGGCAAGCCGGTTGTCGCTGCGCTCAATGGCCTGGCACTGGGTGGGGGCCTGGAAGTTGCTCTAGCGTGTCATTATCGTTTTGTCGCTGATGATCCGCGCATTCGTCTTGGTCTGCCAGAAGCTAAGGTCGGACTTCTGCCCGGTGGCGGAGGTACGCAGCGTGTGCCACGCCTGATCGGCGCGATGCAGGCGTTACCTATGCTGCTCCAGGGTACGAATATCGACCCGCAGAAGGCGCTTGCGATGAAGCTCGTTCACAAGGTCGTGCCCGCTGCGCAATTGCTCGCCGAGGCCAAAGCCTTTCTTCGGACCAAACCGGAGGCGGTGCAGCCCTGGGACAAAAAGGATTTCAGGGTTCCTGGCGGCGGTCCGTACTCGCCGGGCGGTAGCCAGGCGTTCACAATGGGAAGCTCGATGCTGCGCAAGGAAAGTTACGGCAACTATCCGGCGCAGCGCTACATTCTGTCCTGCGTTTACGAGGGGCTCATCGTTCCCATCGATGCCGGACTGAGAATCGAGGCGCGCTACTTCACCAAGCTCCTGATGCAACCGGAGAGCCGCAACATGATCCGCTCCCTGTTCCTGTCCATGCAGGAGTTGGGAAAGGGCGCGCGTCGCCCGCAGGGTGAGCCGAAGAGCGAGGTCAAGACGGTGGGCGTGATCGGAGCCGGGGTCATGGGCTTTGGCATTGCCTATGTGTCAGCGCTGGCCGGGATTGAGGTCGTCCTCATCGACTCGTCCCAGGAAAGGGCAGACGCCGGCAAGGAAAATTGCGCCCGAATTCTCGACAAGGCCATCTCGCGCGGAAAATCCACGCCGGAAAAGAAGGCCGAAGTGCTAGGTCGGATCCATTCTACTACGGACTATACCGCTCTTGCCCAGGCAGATCTTGTTATTGAAGCGGTGTTCGAGGATCGCGCCGTCAAGGCGGACGTGACCAAGAAGGCGGAAGCTGTACTGTCTGCTGCTGCGATCTATGGCACCAACACTTCGACGCTTCCCATCACCGGACTCGCAGAGGCCAGCCAGCGGCCAGAAAGCGTCATCGGCATACACTTTTTCTCGCCGGTAGATCGCATGGGGCTGGTTGAAATCATTCTGGGAAAGAAGACGAGCAGCCGTGCGCTGGCTGTCGCCATCGACTACGTGCAGAAGATCAAGAAGACGCCTATCGTCGTCAACGACGCGCGCGGCTTCTATACCTCGCGTTGCTTTGGTACCTATACACGCGAAGGTCTTGCGATGGTGGCCGAGGGCTTGCATCCGGCCATGGTCGAAAATGTCGGGCGGATGGCCGGTATGCCAATGGGAACGCTTGAAGTGCTCGATTCAGTCGGGCTCGATACGCCGCTTAAGGTTGTACGGCAGACGCGCAAGGATTTGGGGACCAACACGCCTGACGCCATGGAGGAATTCCTGGCAGATATGGTCGAGACCAAGCACAGGCTTGGCCGTAAGAACGGTAAGGGCTTCTACGACTATTCGGACGACGGCAAACGTTTGCGCATCTGGCCGGAAATGGTGGCTGGCCGGAGCTGGAAGACTGATGCCGATGTTGAAGAGATGAAGCAGCGGTTTCTGACCATCCAGGCACTTGAAGCCGCCCGCTGCTTTGAAGAGAAAGTCATCACTGATCCACGCGACGCCGATGTCGGCGCAATTCTCGGTTGGGGGTTCGCACCGTTTACCGGAGGCCCGATTTCCTACATCGATACGTTAGGTACCAAGGCTTTTGTTGAACGCTGCCGCAGCTTTGAGAAGAAGTATGGCGAACGCTTCAGGCCATGCGCGCTGCTCCTTGAGATGGCGGAGAAAAATCAAAGCTTCTACTCGCGCTTCGCACCCCAAAAGCAGGCGGCATGAGCCGGACGTAAAGCTTCTGACCAGGCATGGGGGTCGGTTCGCCGGCCCCCAAACTTTTCCTGTCGTCGTTTGGGCGCATTACCGGGAACGAACCTGACACTATGATCGATGCGCACAGACCCGGGGTCGGCTTGCGTCGGACAATATCTGTTCTAGAGTTGGATCCGCAGCAAAAGGTGAGAAGCGAACAATGAATTATGGTCCTTACCAGGAGATCATGGTCGCGGTCCGTGACCGCATCCTTACGCTTACCCTTAACCGGCCTGACAAGCTCAATGCCTTCACCGCAACGATGATGCGTGAGTTGATCGACGTCTTCACGCGGGTCAATGACGATGATGACGTACGCGCAGTCGTCGTTACGGGAGCTGGCCGGGGCTTCTGTGCCGGAGCAGATCTCTCCCAGGGAGCAGACACTTTCAACGCGACCCGGCGCAGCGATCGGCCTGAGCGTAATGCGGGGCCGGCGGATAGCGTTGACTACTCCGACGAGCGCGTACGTGACGGGGGTGGGCGGGTCACGCTTGCCATTTTTGACTGCCTGAAGCCCGTGATTGCCGCTGTCAATGGCCCTGCGGTTGGTATCGGTGCCACCATGCAGTTGGCAATGGACATACGCATTGCAAGCGAGCAGGCCCGTTTCGGATTTGTATTTTCCCGGCGGGGCATCGTTCCCGAAGCATGCTCCAGCTGGTTTCTTCCGCGCATTGTTGGCATCGGGCAGGCACTCGACTGGTGCATATCGGGCCGCGTTTTTCCAGCTGCAGAAGCACTTGCGGGAGGCCTCGTCAAAGAAGTCGTGCCACACGATCAGCTGCTGGCACGCGCCTATGAGATTGCAGCTGAAATCCGCGATAACACCTCTGCGGTGTCTGTCGCACTGATCCGTCAAATGCTGTGGCGGCTCTCCGCTCTGGATCATCCGATGGAGGCCCACAAGATTGACAGCCGTGGGATCTATGCCCGTGGCGCCTCTGCGGACGTCCGCGAAGGGGTAGTGAGCTTCCTGGAAAAGCGCCCTGCCAACTTTCCCGACAAGGTATCGCGGGACATGCCGCGATATTTTCCGTGGTGGCAGGAAGAAAAATATTCCTGAGCAGATCAACCTCGGCGTGTGGTGGACCTGTCCGCCGCACGCCAGGCTGCCCCGCGCGCCGAATGGTCCCCGTGACCTGTCTCTGAAACGGCGTAGGGCACAGTCACGCGGGCAGATGCCATGGCGTCGTCAACCTTCGTCGCGTGCCTCAACATACGGAAACCGGGCATGGCGCGGCGTGTGTGGGTATGGTTGCGCAGACGCGCAGCTGTTCGGGTTCGATATATTCCCGAAGCTTCAGTGCCCGGGTCCTGGAGGCCTCAGGATTGAGTCTGGTCCAGTACCGAGGCCAGCTCCGGTCCGTCGGCAGTTCGTATAGCCTGCATTCCAGCCGGCGCGATAGGGAGGTACCGTACGATAGGCCTGATCGTTTCGCACGGCGGTATCTTTATAGGATGAAGTTCCAACTCCGGTCGCGGCGGCACAGCCATCTTCGTAGCCGGCGCGATAAGGCTCGCTCTTTTGCAGGGCCGAGTTTGCGGTGCCGGCACATCCTGCAAGAGCAAGTGCGCACAGGGGGAGGAAAAAGGATCGCATCATGGGTTCGAGATTAGCATGAGAGTAGGCCTACTGCCATGCGTAGGGCCAGGACCATGGAAGCGCCCTGATGATGTCGGATTACGTCAGAACTGGGTGCAGCCTAAAAGTAGCGCCAGCTCAAATAGAGCTGTGCCAGTACGATCGAGGCCAGCATCATGGGGAAGGCGACGGCAGCAAAGCGGACGAAAGAGAAGCGCACCCCGTTCTTTTCGGCGAGGCCTGCGACGGTGAGATTGGCGCTGGCACCGATCAATGTGCCGTTGCCTCCGAGGCAGGCACCAAGAGACAATGCCCACCATACCGGCATGAGATTTTGTGCCCCGCCGAGTATACGGTCGAGGTGCTGGATGAGCGGGATCATGGTGGTCACGAAGGGGATGTTATCGACAATTGAAGAGAGCAGAGCGCTTCCCCACAGGACACCGGTAGCGGTCGCGAAAGGATTGCCGTGGGTAGCGGCAACCAGCTGCTGAGCCAGCCAGTCTAGAACTCCCGCGCGCTCAATGCCGCCAACAATCACGAAGAGACCGACAAAAAAGAACAGCGTGATCCATTCAACCTCTGCGAAGGCGTGGGCAACGAGATCGGCATGCTTATGGTGATGATGGGGGATGGTTTCCAGAAGGATCAAGGTTGCAGCCCCCGCAAGCGCAATGGTTGCAACCTCCAGATGGAGCTGATGGGCCAGGATGAGGCCCAGCGTGACTGCGCCAATGACGATCAGGGAACAGGCGAGTAGCCAGCGATCCTGTATCATTGCTGAAGGATTGAGCCCCATGAGCCGCTCGCGTCTTTCGGGCTCAGCCCTGAGATGTATCCCCCAGATAAAATGATTGACGAGGACCTGTAGTACGAGCAGGGCAGCGACGAAAGGCCCCAGATTTAAGAGAAAGGCATTGAATGACAGATGCGCGGCCGTCCCAATCAGGATATTGGGCGGGTCCCCGATCAAGGTCGCAGTGCCGCCTATATTGCTGGCCAGAATCTCGGCTACCAGAAAGGGGTAGACGGGTACGGCAAGTTCCTCGGCGATTACGAAGGTGACAGGAACCACGAGAAGTACCGTTGTCACGTTATCAAGCAATGCAGAGAAGAGTGCCGTTAGCAGCGACAGAACAATCATGACGCCAGCCGGTGAAGCGCGGACGAGCTTTGCAGCAGTTATGGCTGCGTAGCCGAAGAGTCCACTCTTGCGCGCAACGCCCACGATTATCATCATGCCCGCGAGTAGGCCCAGGGCGTTGAAATTGATGGCCGCGATGGCCTGGTCCTGTGTCAACGCTCCCACAATAATCATCACGGAACCGCCCAGCAGGGCGATGACCGCGCGATTGATGCGATCGCTGATGATCACCACGTAGGTGATGATGAGAATGCCGGTCGCTGTCCAAAACAGCGCCGCGCCCTCCATCATGATTCCCCCCGGTCAGGTCTTGTCCGACCGAGCGCTTATGACACGGATTGCCGCAGACGGGGAGACCAAACCGAGCAGTTTTCCATTGGTTCCCACGACGGGCAGTATGTCGTGGCCTCGACAGAAAAGCCTTAGCGCTTCCGGAGCCGGAGTGTCGGGCCGTACAAATGCCGCCTGCATATTGCACCAGTCCCTGACGAGCTGTGGTGCAATGGCCTCGAATTTGGCGCGCAACTCACTCAGATCGTCGGCAATAAATCGTACGTTGGCCCTCATATCACCAGCGACCGCCACGCGCGGTATAATCCGTGCCAGGATCTCACTGATCCCAAATACTCCGACATAGTCTCCGTCTGCCGTTATGACCGGCAGGCTCTGTACGGAAGCTCGCGCCAGGATCTCTGCGGCCTCGCCTAGCGTATTCTCAGCACGCAGCGGTGCCGGACCGTCATTGATGAGCGCACTGCAGTTCATGAACCCCTCTTTTGGAAAAACCAGGTAAAGGGCTGCTCTAGCCCGGGCCCGGGATCCCTTCAAGTCCGCAGGCCACGTGAATCTGCCATCTACCGAGGCAGGAGAGGAGACCTGGCAGGGTGCGAGGCCCCGTGGGTCATCCGTCTGGGGCTGCCGCGCTTCGCCGAACCTGGTGTGGCGGAACCGGCGTGGGGGGGTCGCAATGCGAAACGATTGGATCGCGATCTGCTATCCGGCGGGCAGACGGAGCGTCGCGATAAATCCTTTGCCACGATCCGAGGACAGGAGCAGGCGCCCGCCA
>JAGWRJ010000814.1 GCA_028869725.1 Alphaproteobacteria bacterium
TGACGGCATCGCCGTGGCGGATCGTTCTTCTTGGGCTTCATGCACCAGGCCAGGGGCACCGAGGGCCTCGTAGAGCGCCGCGGTGTCCATGAGCTGCTTGGTCTTGGCACGGGAGAGGCCGAGTTCGGCGCGCGCGGCCTGGCGTTCGGCGTCGATGACGTCGAGGATCCCCGAATAACCTACGCTGTAGCTGCGCCGGGCCAGATTGCGCGAGGCAAGGGCGGTCTGTGTCGCCGCGCGCTGGGCGCGTACTTCCTCGGCGTCGTTGGCGAGTGCTTCGAGCCGGTCAGAGACCTGAGCGAACGCGCTCAGGATGGTCTGACGATACTGCGCGAGGGCGGCCTTGTAGCTATCAATGGCAGCTCTACGTGCGGCGCTCAATTGGCCGCCATCAAACAGGGGCTGGCTCAGATTGGCTGCCATGCTCCAGGCGGCCGCCACGCTGTTAAACAGACCGCCAGGTGTCAGCGCCTCCTGTGCAACGTTCGCAGTCAGATCGATCTTTGGGTAGAGATTGGCGGTGGCAACACCAATGGCGGCACTTGCTGCATGCAACTGGGCTTCGGCGGCAAGAATATCGGGCCGGTCGTGGACAAGTGCCGAGGGCACGCCGATGCGCAGCGTGTGCGGCAGGGTAAAGTCCTGGAGCCGGAAGGCCGGTGCGGTGAATGCTGATGGTGTCTTCCCCAGCAGGATGGCAAGGCCATGGCGGGCGGCGCTCTGCTGCTGGCGCAGCGGCGGCAGCAAGGTGCGGTCGAGAGCCAGCTGGCTTTCGACGCTGAGTAGCTGGGTGCGGTTGGCAGATCCTGCCTTGCGGGCAATTTTGACGAGCTCGACGTCGCGCCGGTCGGCGGCGATGATTTCATCGAGCGTGCGCAGCTGCGCACTGGCTGCGGCCAGAGACAGTGTCTGTGCCGTAACCTCGGCCGCGACAGAGAGATCGGCAGCATCAAGCTCAAAGGCGCGATAGCGGGCAAACGCCGTCTGCTCTTCCAGCTGACGGCGCTGGCCCCCGAAGAGGTCCAGTGGAAACGCAACCTCTGGACCCACCGAATAATAGGTAAAGGGCGGAATGTTGAAATTGGCGGGGCCGAAGAGTGCGGCTCCATATTGTTGCCGTCCGACGGTGCCGCTGAGGGCCAGCTGCGGCAACATGGCTCCGGCGGCCTGGTTCACCTGCTCGGAGGCTGCGGCAAGACGGGCACGTGCGGCCGCGATCGTGGGATTGGCTGCAAGCGCGGTGGTGATGAGCTGGTTGAGCTCGTTGTTGCGAAACGTGGTCCACCAGTTGTGCGCGATCGCGGAGGTCATCTCAACGCGCTGGTGTGCTGGCAGCGGCCGGTCGGCACGATCCAGATAGGCCGTGGCACGGGGGCCTTTTGGTGGCGTGAAATTGGGCCCTACGGTGCAGGCGCACAGAAGAGCAAGGCTGCTGACTGACAGAAGGGCACGCAGTTTCATTCGAGGACCGCTGGATGTTCGGACAGCGCAACGTCGGTGCGCCGGATCAGAAAGAGGAACGGGATGGTGGCAAGGGTCATCACCATCATCAGCCTGAAGTCGTCGAGATAGCCGATCATCGTGGCCTGGTTGGTAATGAGGTGGTTGAGGGCGACAAGCCCGCCAGTGCTTGACAGATCGACGTGGGCGCCGAGCACCGCAGGATCGTTGGGGTTGGTATAGGGCGTGATGTGCTGGACGAGCGCGGCATGTACGCGGTCGGTATTGCGGGTCAGCAGGAACATCACGACCGAAATCCCGATCGAGCTGCCGACGTTGCGCAGGAGATTGAAGAACGATGTCCCTTCGTTGCGCAGATATCCGGGCAGCGTGGTGAAGGCCACCGTTGAGAGCGGCACGTAAACAAAGCCGACCCCGACGCCTTGCGTGATGCCGGACCATACCACTGGCCATGGTCCCATCAGGATGGAGAACTGGGTCATCTGCCACAGCGAGTAGGCGGTGACGGAAAGACCGAAGGCCATGATGAGCCGTACATCGATGCGTCCGATGAGGCGGCCGACGAGGAACATGGAGATGAGGGTTCCGATGCCGCGCGGCGCCGTGACGAGGCCGGTCAGGACTACCGGATATTGCAGCTGGTCCTGCAGCATCGGTGGCAACAGGGCCAGGGTGGCAAAGAGCACAACACCGATCAGGAATATGAAGACGTTGGAGGCGACGAAATTGCGGTCCTTGAAAAGCTCGGGACGAATGAAGGGGTCGGAGCTCGAGAACATGTGGATGATGAAAAGGTAGAGCCCGAGGCCTGCGACCGCAGCTTCAGTGATGATTTCGGGAGAGGAAAACCAGTCTTTGAGCTGGCCGCGATCGAGCAGGAACTGGAACGCGGCGATGGCGAGGCTGAGGGCGGTAAAGCCAAAGAAATCGAACTTGCGCTTCTGGTCATGACGGCTCTCAGGCATGGTGAGCATCAGGCCGAAAAAGGCGAGCACGCCGATAGGCAGGTTGATGTAGAAAACATAGCGCCAGGTGTAGTGCTGGGTCAGCCAGCCGCCGAGGGCCGGTCCCAGAATGGGGCCCACGGTCACGCCCATCCCCCAGATCGACATCGCGCGGCCGTAATGCTCCGGCGGATTGATGTCGAAGAGCACGGCCTGGGACAGGGGAACGAGGGCTGCGCCGCCGATACCCTGCATGAAACGGAAGAGCACGATCTGCGGCAAGGTAACGGCGAGGCCGCACAGGGCCGAGGCGCAGGTGAAGAGCACGATCGAAATGAGGAAGACCTTGCGGCGGCCAAACTGGTTGGCCATCCAGCCGGTGAGCGGGATGGTGATGGCAGCGGACACGATATAGGACGTCAGGACCCAGCCCATCTCTTCGCGGGTTGCCGACAGCGTGCCTTGCATGTGCGGCAGGGCGACATTGGCGATCGTCGTGTCGAGTGACTGCATGATGGTCGCGAGCATCACCGAGAAGGTAATGATTCCGCGGTAGGGGATATTCGCGTAATCCGTCGGGTCCGGGCTGGGCGCAGGACTGGCGGCTCCGACCCCGCCCGAGTCGAACTCTTCGTCGAAACTGCGCTCGTTCTCGTCGGCCATGATTACCCTACCAGGCAAATCCGTGGCCGGTATCGACTGTCACTTCGACGCTCATACCGGCAGCAAGCGGGACGTTCGGCGTGTGGGCGTGGATCGACAGGCGTACTGGCACGCGCTGTACCACCTTGACCCAGTTGCCCGAGGCGTTTTCGGGCGGCAGCAGCGAAAAGCTCGAGCCGGTTCCAGGGCTGAGGCTTTCAACCCTGCCGGTGAAATCAACGTTCGGGAAGGCATCGACGGTGAAGCTCGCCTTGTCGCCGGCGCGCATATAGGTGAGATCAGTTTCCTTGTAATCAGCCTGCACCCAGATGTCGGTATCCGAGATGAGGGCAAATTGTGGCTTGCCGGCATCGATGTAGTCGCCCACGGCAATACGATCGACCTTGGTGACGACGCCCGACATGGGCGCGCGGATCACCGTGTAGGAGAGATTGAGTTTGGCGTCGGCGAGATTTGCCGCGGCTTCGCGGACTTGCGGATAGCTGGCGAGCGGGGCATTCGGTTTGCCGTCGAGGGCCGCGAGGGCACTTAGGGTCTTCTGCCTGGCGGCGGCGAGATCCTGCTGCGCGGCATCGCGTGCATGCTGGGCCTTGTCGAACTGGGCCCTGGAGGCGATGCCGGATTTGAGCAGCTTCTTCGCGCGCGCATAGTCGCGCTGGCGGAAGATCAGGGTGTCGCGGGCAGCCTTCTGGGCCGCGAGGTCCTTGCGCCAGGTGGCCTGGCGGGCCCGGATTTCCTGACGGGCGGCGGCGAGTTTTGCCTGTGCCGCACTGAGCGCAATGTGGAACCGGCGTGGATCAAGGCGGAAGAGGAGCTGGCCTTTGGTCACGTGCTGGTTGTCACGGACATTGATGGAGAGCACACGCGCCGAGACATTGGTGCTGATCTGCGCCCGCGTCGCGCGGATATAAGCGTCATCGGTTGACACATAGCGTCCGCTCAAAAGCCAGTAGAGGCCGCCGGCAATGATGAGCAGCGCCGGGCCCAGAATGAGAAGTGTCTGTCGGTTGCGCGCCAGCCAGGTGCTGGCGACGCTCCGCTTCGTGTCCGCCATAGAAAGTCTCAGGGTTGTCGAATCCGGCCGGGGGTATAGCGCGTTGAGCGTTCCTGTTGAATACCGTATACTTCGAATAGATTATTCGGTATTACCAAACAATGCAGGGCAGTGAATTTGCCGAACTCAACGCTTTTCTGGCGGTTGCGGAAGCGCGCAGCTTTGCCCGTGGTGCGCGCAAGCTGGGGTTGGCACCGTCTACCGTCAGTCAGACCATCCGTATGCTCGAAGAGCGTCTCGGGGTGCGCCTGCTCAACCGTACGACGCGCAGCGTCGCCTTGACCGACGCTGGCGAGCGGCTGCTTTTGCGCCTGCGCCCGGCCGTCATGGAACTGAAGGCCGCCGTGGAGGATCTCAATGCCTTCCGTGATACTCCGACAGGGACGCTGCGCCTGACCGTGTCGAGCGTTGCTGCGCGCGTCGTTCTGGCGCCCTTGATGAAGTCATTCCTTGAGGCGTTTCCAGCCATCACGCTTGACATCACGATGGAAGATGACGTCACCGAACCGCTTGGCGGGGACGCCGATGCCGGCATCCGGGTGGGCCGGCTTGTGGCCAAGAACATGCAGGTGGTGCAGGTCAGCGAGCCCGCCAAGCTGATCGTGGTGGCGGCGCCCGACTACATTGCCCGCCATGGTACGCCCAAGACGCCGCAGGATCTGGAGCGGCACAACTGCATACGCCTGCGCAATGAAATGGGCCACGTTGCCTGGGATTTCGCGAAAGGCAGACATCATATCGAAATGCTGGTTCAGGGCTCACTCGTGGTTAACAACATGAGCCTTTTGATGCAGGCCGTGCGTCAGGGCATCGGTCTTGGGTATACGCTCGAATCCTATGTGCGCGAGGATCTTGCAAAGGGCAGCCTGGTGGCCTTGCTGTCGGACTGGGCGCCGCAGCCGCAGACCTATTATCTCTATTACCCGAAGCGTCAGCAGCAGCCCGTACCGCTTTCCGTGTTCATGGCGTTTCTGGAAAGCGCTCGGGACGGTAAAGCAGGGCCACCAGCTTGAGTGCCCAGCGCATAGGCGCAAGAGCCAAAGCGCGCCGTGGTCGAAGCGACGGACACCTGCTTTCAGGTTCTCGTAGTGGGCGAGGCGGCCCTGCGGCTGGGGTGGTCATGGGGGGACCAATTTACGATATATCGTAAAATGGTCCGTACCACTTTACGATAAGTCGGAAAGCGGTCCATGACGCCCCGTCCGCGTTTGTGCGACCACATGCTCGAAGATCATCTAGCTGCAGCATCGCCAAATGGCGTTTGTCAGTGGATCTCGGCAGCTGGCACGGAAGGGCGCGTGGAGGCGTGTCTCTGGGGCTTTGATCAGCACCGACGGAACCAGTGTCCTACGCTGGTTCTGACGTCAACTACGTGCTCTTTTGTGGTTTTCCGGCGCGCCTAAACATGTTGCAACTGCGGACCAGATCTGCCGGCGGCGCCATTGCTCCCAATGGCTTAGAATGCGTTGCGCGGAAAGTTGGCGAGAGAACCGGTCCTGGGGGCTTGAACCTCGGAGCGTAAAGGGGATAGTGCGCCTCAGCTGGCCGCCCCTGCCTGCGGCCAGCGCAACACTGGCCCATGCAGAGATGAGATTGGAGCGGATATGAAGATCGCCGGCCGCCATTATCGTACCATTTGGCCGCGGTCCGACGGCGCCATTGAGGTCATCGACCAGGGCCGGCTGCCCCATGAATTCGTCACCGAGGTCCTTAACTCTGCCGCTGACTGTGCCCGGGCGATCAAGACCATGGTGGTGCGTGGGGCTCCCCTGATCGGGGCGACTGCGGCCTATGGGCTGGCGCTTGCCTTGCGCGCCGATGCCAGCGACGACGGGCTTCGGTCTGCCATCGCCATGCTGGGTGCAA
>JAGWRJ010000815.1 GCA_028869725.1 Alphaproteobacteria bacterium
CATCGTGAAATGCCTGCTCATTCCAACCGGCCGCGAACACCTGCTCAGCGTCCTCTGGGCTCATGCGACTTGGTGCCAGGGTAAGCTTCCTCACAAACGCCAAGAGCGGCCTCATCGGCGCATCAATCTGTGCGTCATCGGGATTTTCTAATAGCGCCTTGAGCAGATCTTCAGATACGCCGAAATAGCCGGCAGTGACTGCGTGAACACCGTGGCAATACTGACAGCCGTTCAGTCCGGAAACATATGCCGCGATCAACTCACGGTCCGCGACCTTCAAGGGTGACGCGCCGCGCATGAGGGCCTCGTGATACTCAAGCAAAGGAAGCGATGTGACTGGGAATTTCTTAAACACATCCAGAAGCGTGGCGTCTCTGGTGAACGATGGAAGAAAAGACATGACCACTCCTCTGCGTGCGTTATTTGTGCCGTTCCGAACGTGAATCTTTACTTTTTGGTCTCTTGAGCCGGCGGTCCCTCCAAGACAGCATCATCGAGAAAGCGATGCAAACGGTCGCTAAATCCAGTCGGGACCTCGAAGATCCTTTCATCTCCGGTAATGATCAGCATCTTCCGGGTGCTGTCATAGACAACATTGCAACGATGGCAACCGCGCAGATGCCGTTCGATGGTTTGGCGCATCTCCGGCGTGGCCTCGCCGTCGAGATACTCGGACAGGTGCGCGATTATCGTCTTGCAGCTAACCATGGGTTCACTCCTTTCCAGCGTGCCCATAGTGAGACTTGAGGCTTCGCGAAAAATGGTGTGAGCGCTTCACGCAACATTAAGCGTGCCCGGTGCAATCGGGTTTTCACGGCAGATTCGCTAATTCCAAGGACTTCCATGGTCTCGGCGAGATCGAGGTGCTGCATCTCCCGTAAAACGAAAACCTCGCTGTACATATCGGGCAGTTCAGCCAGCGCCTTGGCAACCGCCGTGCGCACTTCACTTCTTTCAACCTCATCACTCGGCAGGTCGCGCCAGTCGGCGAATTGCCGCGGCCGAAAGGGCCGATCGTCGGGAGCTTCCGTTGCGCCGTCATCGATGGACTCGTAAAGATGCTGGCGCCGTTTGCGCCGGTACATCTTGGCCTCGTTTTCGACCACCCGCATGGCCCACCGCTTGAACTTATCCGTCTGGGTAAGCTGCGAAAGATTTGTGTATATCTTAATCATTGCCTGTTGTACGGCCTCTTCGGCGTCATCCTGATTGCGCAGAATCGAAAATGCCTGGAGAAAAAAGCCACGCTCGTACGGACGAATCAAACTATGAAAGAGGTCTTTCTCTCCCGCCAAGATCCTCTGAATCAAAGCTGTGCCGGACGCCGATGCATCTGCCCGTCGCTCTTCCATACTTGACATCAAGAAGACCACCCTATGACGACGATTCGCCAGAACCAGAAACGTTACAATCCACCCGAAAGTCTATCCCGGCGGGTCGCGAGATGCCCCGGAGCACAACCACATAAAGCTCCTGCCAGCGGGCTGTCGATGAAGCCGAGCCACGATGCAGCGAGCCAACTTAGCGCAAAGCCAAAAGCGGCATGCGCAACTGTGACGGTCACCGGGAACCCCTTGGAAAACTCCAGACCCAGAAAACCTACACCCAAAGAGGAGACAACCGGGCTAAGCATGAACCCGAAGCCGAGGAGCACTCCGAATGCGGCTCCAACCCAGCGCCGGCAGGTTCCAAAAACGAGTACATAGATCAGACCAAAGCAGGCGCCATTCCAAAAATGATAAATCCAACCTACGATGTCTGACTTTAGGGAAGGACCAGAGGCGAACTGGTCGAGCAGCAACACCCCCATCAATCGAGGGAGGTTCCCGGGCATGAAACCAAGCCAAAAGCCGGGCAACCGGAAAGCCTCCAGGGCGACCGTACCAACCGCACCTGCCGCCAAGCCTATTGCGCATATTTTCGCCAGCGAGTCCTTTGCACGGTAGAGCAGACCTACGACGAGTAGCAGAATCGCCGCCGAGGGCAGGAGCGCGAACTTTGCAAGTATATCCATCGAGCTTCTGCCTGACTGCGCAATGGGGAAGATCAAGGGTGACACTGAGGCAGCTGCAAGCAACAGCATGATCGTCAACGCATGTTTCATCGATGAACTCCTGGGGGAGGTGTTTGTGTCCTCCCCCTGTTCTGCTGCAGTTCCTACTGCGCGACCATGTGGGTTAGCATGTCGAGCTTCTGATCGAGCATGCCTGCGGTCTGGTCGATGGTGCCATTGTCGAACTGCTTCAGCACGACCGACGGTTTGTCATAGCTGATGAAGGTTTTGCCGGAAGTGCTCTGGTATATGTACACACGAACGGGCATGTAAAGTCCGGCGGCGGGATCCTTTTCAAACACCTGCTTGCCGATATTGGGATTGCCGACGAGAAACAGGGTTCCCTTCATGTTGAGCCCCGTCATCTTGAGCATGTTGCCCTGATCCACGGTGCCCATCACCATCATGCCGCCCTTGCTGACGCCCATCTTGAAGGCTTCAACCGTCTGATCGAAGGACTTGTTACTGGGAATGTTCACACGGGCATCCTGTGCGAAAGTGGTTGCGGCGAAAGCTGCAAACAGCGCAGCCA
>JAGWRJ010000816.1 GCA_028869725.1 Alphaproteobacteria bacterium
AATTCTACGAAGTACGCGAATACAGTTGCAGTCACCTGGCACAAACCTGCTTTGGGGAAGTCAACCCCTCCGAGCCTGAAAAGACCAGCATGGCTAGCTGAACCTATTTCGTAACAGCCAAGAAAGAACTGGGAGAACATTCGTGCGATATTCGAAAAGTCTCGCCGCAGGCGCGGCGACGGTGGCGATGGGCGTTGCGCTGCTATTGGTCCTTGGAGGGCGGAGCACAAATGCCGCACCGGCGTTCAACGCACCGAACGACGTTTCGGCAATCGAGCAGATCGAAGCAACGATCCAATCTGCGACCGATATGAAAAAAATCATAGACTATTATGCGCCCAACGCCGTGGTTCTAGATATCTATGCGCCCGGTATCTACAGAGGGCGCAAACAAATTATGGCAGGGTTTCAACCCCAACTCGCCACGATCAAGTCCATGACAGACAACATGTCCGAGATGAACGTAGCGTCGGATGGTAGGTTTGCATGCGCCGCCATGCAGATCGGCTTCAAGACTCTACTCAAAAACGGAAAGTCTGTGGCAATGAGCGTCCGAGAGATCGACGCCTTTAAGAAGATTCAGGGCAAATGGATGATCGTGCAGCAGCACATTTCTCTGCCCGCGGACCCGAAGACCGGTATGGCCGTAGTTAACGGGCCAATCAAATCGTACGGTCCGCTTGCCTGGTCCGCAAGTCCGCTGCCTGGCCCCGCCACCACGCCTACCCAAGCCAAGCAAGAAATCCACAATTGGATGCAAGTGGGCGCGGTTTCTACCTCCCTGAACCAGCTAATGCAGTATTATGGCCCTGGGAACGACGTCATCGTCTACGACAGCTATTATCCTGGCGAGCTGCGCGGGCTAAAGGCTATCCGCAACAATTACGCAGCAGTGATGAGCAATATCAAGAATTCGCACATGACAATGCCATTGTTCGTGGCAGATTCCGACGGGCTTTTCGGTGTCCAGATCGACATCCAGGATCTGACCCTGACGATGAGGCATGGCGGCACACAGAAGTTGGCGCTGCGCCAGAGCGACTGCATGCGGCGGGTGGGGGGCAAGTGGTATTCCTTCTTTGAGATGATCTCTTTTCCAGTGGACGCCAAGACAGGCAAAGCCATTATGGTCAGTTCTCCTGCAACGCATTAGGTGGAACCAGCAACCCCACGAAGAGCCCGCCTCTGCGCAAGCATGCGGCCGGTTGTACAAGGCTTTGCCAAAGCGAAGGGTTGCTGCGGCTGAAGAACAGTTGCCGGTAGGCGGCGCGCCTAAGGCGTCCCAATACGTCTCTTGTGGAGGGCTCGCCGATAGGTCAACTAAGCGCCGTCAACGCGCAGGGTCGAGCGCGCTTTGATCAAGCATCCGAGCGTCTCCAAGGCGAGACGGCCATTGTGTGGCTGTTCCCAGATAAGCCGGCGGAGGTGTCCGACAGGCCCGGTGGATCGCGCCTCGCATGCCCAACTGGATCAGTCGGCCGGGATACATCAGCCACTCTAGCCAAAGAGAGCGGCGACAGCTCTGGCCTTCTACGATCAGTTCGTCGCGGATGACGAGCAGATTATTGATCGCGAGAATAGGCCAGATAAATTTTCTGCTCTCCACTTCGAATATGACGCGATCACCTTTAGCTGCCAATCCGTGAATTCTAAGTGAACAGCACGAGGCATGAAGTAAGCCGCTCAAAGCGGCGCCATTAAAGCCGTTGCGGCTGATGTCTCCATGTCAAAATGCACCATTCCGCCCGCTGGTATTTAACCTCGCCGTCGCGGCGCTCCAGTGCCTTGTTCCGCCCCCGACACGCGGTGCTCTTATCTGTAGAACAAATCGGCGATACCGGCGGAATAAAATTCTATCTTGTCTTGCGACAGCGCATAATGCGGCACCACGGGCGTGCAATCGTCAGCGTCATCCAGCCGCTCCTGCGCGCGCCGGAGTACCTCGTCTTTGGAACCGACAAGGGCGATGCTTTCGACCATCTCGTCGCTGCAGGCAGCAATCATGCCATTCAGGTCCCCTTTCGCGAACGCCTCCTGGAGGGCGCGGGCCGAGGAGCCGCAGCCAATGCTATCGAAATAGCGCAGATACTGCGGCGACTGGCTGTAGAACGCGATAGTCGGTCGGCAGTCCTCGATTGCGGACTTCCGGTCGCTGTTCACGGCCACGAACAT
>JAGWRJ010000817.1 GCA_028869725.1 Alphaproteobacteria bacterium
ATCTCGAGGCAGGCGATCTGTCGGTGCGGGACTGGCCCGGTGACACGGTGCGCCCGCGCACCTGGCCGGAATTCCGGGATCTGGTGGTGTTTCTCGCCGGTCCCATGCCCACCGCCAGTGCCGACCAGGCATTCTCCGAGCCGCATTTTCAGCATGTCTGCACCAAATTCGGTGATCCGGCGCAGCTCGCCAAGTACGACACCTACTTCGTCGACAGCCTGACGGTGCTGTCTCGCCTGTGCTTTGCCTGGTGCAAAACCCAGCCCCAGGCCTTTTCTGAAAAAACCGGTAAGCCTGATAACCGGGGTGCGTATGGCCTCTTGGGTCAGGAAATGATCACGGCACTCACCCACCTGCAGCATGTGCGGGACAAGCATGTGATTTATGTCGCCATCCTGGAAGAAAAAACCGACGACTTCAACCGGCGTTTTTACCAGTTGCAACTGGAAGGCAGCAAGACCGCACTGGAGTTGCCAGGTGTGCTCGATGAGGTTGTCACGCTCGCGGTTCTCAAGGCCGACGACGGCACCAGTTACCGGGGTTTCGTCACCCGTGCCGATAACCCCTTCGGCTATCCCTCCAAGGACCGCAGCGGTCGGCTGGATGCCATTGAGGAGCCCCATCTCGGAAAACTCATCGCCAAGTGCCTGGGCCAGAACCCTGAACCCTCCAATCCCTAACATTCAAGGAAATGCACATGAACACGACTAACAACTGGAATGACTTCAATGATGCTGATACCCAGCAAGGTGGGTTTGACCTGATCCCCAAGGGCACCATCGTCCCGGTACGCATGACCATCAAACCCGGTGGTTTTGATGATCCCGCGCAGGGATGGACCGGTGGTTACGCCACCGAGTCATTTGACACTGGCGCGGTTTATCTTGCCTGCGAATTTGTCGTGACTGGCGGCCCCTTCGCTAAACGAAAACTGTGGTCGAACGTGGGGCTGCACTCCAGGAAAGGGCCCACCTGGGGTCAGATGGGGCGCAGTTTTATCCGTGCGGTTCTCAACAGCGCACGCAACGTCCACCCGCAGGACAACTCGCCACAGTCAGCTGCTGCCCGCCGGATCAACAGCTTTGCCGATCTGGATGGCATCGAGTTCATTGCCCGCATCGATGTGGAAAAGGACGCCAAGGGCGAAGACCGCAACGTAGTGAAGCTCGCCATCGAGCCGGACCACAAGGATTACCCCGCCCTGATGGGGGGTATCCCTAAGGGTGGGGCTGGCGGTGGCCATTCCGGTGCGCCGGCACAGGCTGCACCTGCGTTTGCCGCGCTGGCACGTGCTGCCCAACCGTCTGCGACGGGTAAGCCCTCGTGGGCTCAGTGATGGGGAGCGCCAATGAAATGCTGGGTCTGCTCACGACAGGCCCGGGGATTCGGGCACATGGACATCCGTTACAAGACTGCCGATCCCCGGCGCTATCCCATCGACTGGGCGTTTTGTTCGCGCCGCTGTCAGGACACGTTCCACATGCTCTACGGCAACTGGAAACGGGCGCAGGACGACGGGATGCCCGAGGAGATTGTCATGATTGATGCCACTCCTCTGGAAAAAGCGGCCATGCGCAAGTGCCTAAGGTTTTTTGGTGAGGTGGCTGAAACCATCGGCTTTGACAAACCCCTCGGCGCCTATAGCGAGATTGAAGCCTTGGCCGTGATCGAAGCCATCGTGACGGGCTATGTGGAAGAGATGGCCTTTCAGCATGAGGCCACCAAATTTCCTCCGGTGCACATGCCGCAGTCGGATACCGCCATCCATGATCCGATCCGCGATGCCGTTCAGGCGTCAAAGAGTGATGCGCTGGCAGATCTCAAGGACGACCTGCCCTGGGAGGTCACCCCATGATGGATTTCAATTCATCGGCCAGCCTCTCCGGACAGATCGAAGCGTTCCTGGATCAAGCGCTTCTGGCCGAGCGGGATGCAACACCACCCCGTGAGTATCTGGGGGCATCGCGACTGGGCGTTTCCTGCGAGCGACAGCTGCAGTACGAGTATGCCAAGGCACCGGTTGATCACGGCAGAGGATTCTCGGGACGACTCATGCGCATTTTTGAGCGTGGGCATCGGACTGAGGAGATGATCATCCGCTGGCTGCGCCTGGCGGGATTCACGCTCAGGACCGAGGACGCTGATGGCCATCAGTTCGGATTCTCGGTCGCCGGTGGTCGTCTGCGCGGCCACGTGGACGGCGTGCTGATTGGCGGCCCCGAGGGATTTTCATA
>JAGWRJ010000818.1 GCA_028869725.1 Alphaproteobacteria bacterium
CGTCCTCGCCTGAGGGAGCTCGTGACTTTCTGGTGCCGAGCCGACTGCATCCAGGTCAGTTCTATGCACTGCCGCAGGCGCCGCAACAGTTCAAGCAGCTTATCATGGTGGCCGGCTTTGACCGCTATTTTCAGATCGCACCATGTTTTCGTGATGAGGATGCCCGCGCTGATCGCTCGCCGGGCGAGTTCTACCAGCTTGATCTTGAGATGAGTTTTGTCACCCAGGATGATGTCTTTGCCGCGGTCGAACCGGTGCTGCATGGCGTGTTTGAAGAATTTTCCCGCGGCCGCGCCGTATCGCAACCGCCATTTCCCAGGATCGCCTTCGACGAGGCGATGCTCAAATATGGTGTTGACAAGCCCGATCTGCGCAATCCGATTGTGATCTGCGATGTCTCGGATCTGTTCGCCGACGCCAGCGTCGCGTTCAAGGCGTTCAAGGACAAAGTGGTACGAGCGATTCCGGCTCCCGGAGCGGGGAAGCAGCCGCGCAGCTTCTTTGATCGTCTTAACGACTGGGCGCGCAGCGAAATGAAGGCTCCGGGGTTGGGTTATATCGTTTTTGAGGAAGAAGGTGGCACGCTGGTCGGCAAAGGCCCGATCGCCAAATTCGTGCCAGATCCCGTGATGGCGCAACTGGCGCGGCGTTGTGCCATCAAGGCGGGTGACGCGGTGTTCTTTTCTGCCGACGCCAAGGCGGATAAGGCTGCAGCGCTTGCCGGAGCAGCACGCACGCGTCTCGGCCGCGATCTCGAGCTGATCGCACAGGGCGAGTTCCGGTTCTGCTGGATTGTCGATTTCCCCATGTACGAGTGGAACGAGGATGAGAAGCGCATAGACTTCTCGCATAACCCTTTCTCGATGCCGCAATATGCACGTGATGCATTTCTCGCGCTTGATCTGGCCGACAAGCAAACCATACTGGGGCTTAAGGCCTATCAGTACGACATCGTGTGCAACGGCATTGAGCTGAGTTCCGGAGCGATCCGAAATCACGATCCGGAGGTGATGCTCAAGGCCTTCGAGATCGCCGGCTATGCCCGTGAAGAGACTGAAGCCCGCTTTTCGGGAATGCTCAATGCGTTCCGCTACGGGGCACCGCCACATGGCGGCACCGCGCCGGGCATCGACCGGATCGTGATGCTGCTGGCAGGGGAGGATAACCTGCGAGAAGTCACCATGTTCCCTATGAACCAGCAGGCGCAGGACCTCATGATGGGTGCTCCGAGCCCAGTTTCTGCTCGCCAGCTCAAGGAACTGCATATTCGGATCGTGACGCCTGAGGCCTAGCTCCATCCCGCGTGCGCCCTCGTATTGGCCAAACGCTGGGGGCCTTCACCTGCCCCAGGGGACGGGCCTGGGCTGCCTTCCGTGCCCAATGTAAACCCGGCACCGTCATCTTGCTGGCTCGGTGTCAGTTTGGCGGCATAGGCCCTGGAAATCGCCATGGCCCTGCCTGTCGGCTCAACCGAGCGCGATGCGGGCAGGGGCAGAATTACCGCCGCGCCCCTTCGGTCCGGCCCGCGCAGGACCTATCGCCCAGTTAAAGAAGCGAAAAAGGACAGGCGCGCTGCAAGTTCTCTCAATACTGTTTGAAATATTGCCGTCCTCTAAAGGTATAGTGCGGGAAGATGTGCTGCGTTCTTGTGTCGGAAACGGGACACATTGTCCTTCTGAAAGACAAGAATGCTGAAACTGCGAGGATTTTGGCCACTTTTGGCTTTCTCCGCGTCGTTTTACTATATGTTAATATTTTCTATCGTGTTATGATTGTTTAATATCGTATATTAGATCGCCTGCCATGGAGAGTCGCATGACTGAAGATGCCAAGATTGATCGGTTCCGCCGCAATCTGCTCAAGGCGACTGGCATTGCCGGCGCGGCGTTGCTGGCAACCGCGGCAATGGCGAAGCCTGCGTCTGCCCGTCCTGGTGGTCCGGGTGGTGGTCCGGGTGGTGGTCCGGGTGGTGGGCCAGGTGGTCCGGGCGGCGACGATGGGCGCTGTTTCCTGCGTGGCACGCGCATTCGCACCGCGGATGGCTATCGCGCCATCGAAACGCTATCGGTCGGCGACGAGATCGCGACGCGCTTTGGCGGCATCGTCGCGATTAAGGCGATTGACAGCTTTTCTGTCGCCACAAC
>JAGWRJ010000819.1 GCA_028869725.1 Alphaproteobacteria bacterium
CCTAAGGGTACGTCCCGATGTGCTCAGGAGTACGAGGCGCCATTGCTAGTTCTCTCGGGTGCCGAGTACGCATCTGCATCATTTACGGTGCTACACGCGAGACTATGTGATGCATTGAGGGCTGGCCGGCCAAGGCTGGTGGCCGAGGCGTTGCAGGCCGATAGCAGGCGGAGGCTGCTTTTCGAAGACGGCTCCGTTGTCGACGTTGCCGGCCGGCCTGGACGCGGGAATTGAGGTACGGACACCGTGGCAGACTTGCCGCCACAGTGCCGCGTCCATGTACTGGCCGAACGGCGAGGCGCGGTATCCGGATCAGTCGGTAGACTCCGTGCGATAGACGCTCGATGTCGCGGTGCCGATGAGGTTGTTACGAGCCGCAACGGATGCAGTCCAGCCTCACGCGCTTGCGCTGCGGTGAAATTGCCACTTGCCCTTCGGCGAGGTCGTAACAAGGCATCCCAGCCGCGTGGCGTCATTCGAGCCTCGTTGGCAATGATATAATGTAGATGAATATTATTGACACGCTCTGAGAGGGACCCGGTGACGACCCGGCAGGAGAAGCTTCACGGATGCAGCCGGCTATTTGCATCCAGCTGTCGGAGTCTCCATTTGCTAATGATCGGGTGCCCTGCGGTATCGTCGACGGCATGCCACCCACTGCTCCGACAGTCGCGCGGCTCGAACCGCGCGAGCTCGCGCACGCCTGCGAGGTAGTTGCCGCGAATGCGCGAGCGCGGGCCACAAAGACCGGAGGCGCTGCGGCACGGGAGCTTCGAGCGGTTAGCCGAGCAGTGTCGAGACATGACCCTGCCGGCGCTCTTAGGTCGCCCGTGCCGCGTCGCCTCTAACGAACATATACGGGGAGCGACCACGTGAAAAGCCATCCAGTCAAGAGGCGGGTCGAATTACCTGTAACCGTCTTACTGCCAATCATCGGCCTGGGTTTTGTTTTTGCGGAGCATTACGGTCTCATTGATCGTTTGCTCGGCCTTGATCAGGTGGAGAAAGTTGCCCAAAGATTCGATGAACCATATGCGCCTGACGCAAGTAGACCCGTGTATCCAAATGACCCCGAGTGGAAGCCGACACTGATGAGAGTCAGGCCGGCGACGAACTTTAGAGTCTGGTTTTCTGCAAGGGCATTCACGCCCTTCTGATGGAAGATTGATTCCAAATATACAGCCTGCGCCCTCCTCCTTCGCTCCGGCACGTGCTCCTTCGCAAGGGGCTGCGCCTGCACTTTCTCAGTTAAGCCATGCTCGCCCTTGCAGATGGCCGTCAAGGCGTCGATGTCCTCTTGAGTCAATTCGCCGCTCAGGACGACACGGCGTAGCGCGTCGCGTTGCCATGAAGGGCGGTCTGCCGACCAATCCAAAACCTCTTCGAGGACGCTCTTCATTGCCTATGCAACTTTGCTTTGAACGCTCTGTGAGCGTTGGGCGGGATCCAACTGCAGAAGCACGACGAACTCGCCGCCCTAGAATCCGCGATGACTGGGAGCGAGCCCCGTGGCAGGCCTTTCCGCCGAGTCCGGGATAACTTCGCCATCAGGCCAAGCTCCTTGCCGGCATGGACGAACTGCGAATCAGTAAAGGGAGAATTCGGCTCGAACCCTATCGCTCGAGTCAGCTGAGTCGGGTCCGCGGCGCTTTGATGCCGTCCGGTAATGACACTGGGGCAAATGAATCCTGATGGGGCTGGAAGCGCCCCACATCCCTCGCCATCACCAGCGGTGAAGGGCCGTACCCTTATCCGCTGTTCGGTGCCGGAAGGATTCGGCTCCCGCGCTGTAGTTCCATCGTCAGTCTCTTTGTTCTCGTCATACCCATAGTGGGCTTCCCGACCGGCGCTCATCGCCGACCTCCCCGGGATCCATCGACGTTAGCATCGTACCTGATCGGTGGACTGACGAGCAACTGCCGTGAACGACCAAAGATGGCTGCAAGTTGTTTCTTGACCCCGGGCAGTGGCAAGCACATCCACACAGACCCGCTGTTCAAATGAAGGCATGCGGATACGGAATTATTGACGCTTGCGGCCAGCCCACGCGTTACCGGCAAACTGTGGAAATGGGTTCTGATCCCGCATAACGAGATCTTGGAATCGAGGTGGCTACTGGAACTCCTGCGCTTCGCGCAGAAGGCGTGAGGGGCCTATGTGGCACTGAACCTAACCAAAGGTAGTCATCACCCGGCCGTCGTCGGGGCGGCGACAGGCCCAACCAAGTCTGGCTACTGGATGCAGGTCGTGATGCAATTCGGTTAAACTATCTGATGCCGAAACGCACATTGTGCGTCTTTCAGAGGTGGCCTCCTGAGACTGATGATGGCGGGCTTGGTCTTTGTGTCCTTCGGACCAACCGGGTTTTGGTTTGGATTCGCAATTTTGGAATTCATCGTTCACCTATCATCTATCAACCGGGAGGGCTTGCTTATGTTCAAGAGAGCTCTTTGTAAAATAAGAGCATATGGTGCGTCGTGACGTAGTGAGCGTTGATGCTGCGATTTTCGCAGCGACGCCCTCTACTTGCTGCGCTTCTTCAGTGGGAGCAAGACCCACCCCGGTAGGCGTCGGTGCGCCGGGTA
>JAGWRJ010000820.1 GCA_028869725.1 Alphaproteobacteria bacterium
GCGAGCCGTCGGCTTGACCATCCGTCGTGCGCTGAAGCTCTCCGCCACAATCCGGAGCTTCTCTTCGATCGTCCAACGTCGGCGGGCACCGGTCTGGATGACCTCGACGGGCAAAATCTTAGGAGTACTCGTATTGGTGCTCATACAAGTACTCTTTACACCTCAGCCCTCACCGCAAGGCGGCCGCTCCCGGAGGGATACAATCAACCCCATTATGGCAGTATTTTTCCAGGGAAGAAGACCTGGACGATACGCTATTTACGCTGGCTTCAAGAGCAAGCCTCCGATCACCCAGCCCATCAGATTGCGCTCCGTACCCATTCACACTGATTCAGACTGCCCGCATGAACAACGTCGATCCCCATGCCTGGCTGGCCGATGTGCTTGCTCGTCTTCCCGACCATCCAATACGCCGGATCGACGAGCTTCTGCCCTGGAACTGGACGCCCGCCTCCGCCGTCCTCTCCCGCGCCGCCTGAACTTAGGCGGCCGGCAGCGCCTCCGGTACTTCCTGCGCATCGCTGGTATCTGCAAAGACCTCTTCGCGGATGATCTTATGGGTCACCTCGCTCAGATACGCGTGAAGCGCCCGTTCCAGATCCTTGAACTCGCTTATCAGAACCTGATCCAAGAAGCGCCGCGGGGCCCGGACCATGACTGTGCTTCGCCGTTGCCGATGATACCGATAAGGCTTCAGGCCGTAGCGCCGACATAGTGCCATGAACAGATGCCGCGACCACGGATCGGCGATCGAGAACTGGACCTCAATCGGAGCCTCTTTGCTCTCGAGCTCTGCGAGCTTGGCCTTTACCCGGCCCAAAGCCGCCTCGGCCGCATCGCGCTCGCCAGCCGTGCCGGCGCCTGCAAACAGCGCCTCGATCTTCCGCAGCTTGTCGCGCAATTCCGTCTGGGTCGTCATCTCGTGCGCGGCTCCCCGGAGCGATTCTTCCAGGCTCCACGCCACCCGGTAGCCGCCAGCGGGTCAACCCGCCTCCCGAACCACCCACAATTTATCCGAAGAGCCGCCACGGCAAGGACCCCACCCGCGGCCTCCGGCGGATGGGTACCTTGTAGGTCTAGACCCAGTCGCAGACATAGAACATTCCACTCATAACAATCTGGAATGTTCTAGGCGTTAGGCCCAGGGCCCGCTACGTGGGATGTCCTTGGCGCTTACCACCGAGGGGCAATCGACCGGACTAAGCGCAGACAGCAAGCAAGCGGGGTCAATGTTGGGCCACGTTATGGGCATCAGGCAATTGCCTAGGACGCTTTAAATTCCGAAGACAATACCGGACCGATTGTTTGGGTGAGATCGGGCAGAGACATCCGGAAGCGTAGACCTGATCACGTTTGCAAGGAGCTCATCGGTACCTTTGAAGTCCTGCGGCCTGCACTTTGGTCGCAGAGGGATTTTCGTATATTTCTAGCCGACTGACGGCTTGCGGGCCTCGAGCGCCAACTCGACAATCTTCCAATCGTCGTCGAAAAAGCGCTGCGGCGATTCGACAACATCAAAATCCCGATCCTCGGCATCTCCCAGTTGGCAGCGCCGAATACCGACAAACCCAGCGCCGCGCAGTGCCGCAGCCATTGAACGCTCATCCCACATCCACAGATGATTGGCATTGCCAAGCACATTACGCAGCTGCCTTATGAGGCCCTTGGGACGGTCGGAAACACCGAACGAGGTGGAGCGGCAAAAATCGTTAGCCGCATCGCAGTTCTCCTCACGACTTGACAAATAGACCCTCGCACGGGCTTCTAGGTCTGGGACGATCAAGCGGAATACGCCGTTAGGTTTGAGGATGGCAAGCGTGTTCCTCAACGCCTTGAGGCAATCATTGTATGCCAAATGCTCTAGGACGTGACTGGCATAAACCGCCTTTGCCGAATTCGCTTCAACCGGCAGACCGGTGATGATGTCCCCGAATAGGATTTCCTCGGGAAACCGTTCGGTATTGACGCGGACAAACCGTCCGATAACTGGCAAACGCTCGAGCCACACCGATGGTGATGCGTCGAAATTGAGCCAGCCGGGCGCAGCGCACCGACAGGCGCCGTACTGTATGTTAAGGCCCTCGTGCGTGCCTATTTGAGGGGGTTGGGCTTCGGCGTCCATAGATCTATTCGCCTGCGTTTTGGAAGTGTCGCTAAATTACCAATTCACTTTATCCTTAGGCCTGATAGTATACTTCCATCCGCCATGGAACCTATCTCGTACAATGTTGAGAAAAGCCTGTGCACGACCTATTCCATTTTCTGGTACCGGGAGGCAAATGAAGAAATGTGATCGCGATGCCAAGTTCATTGACAAGGTTTTGCAACTGAACCTTCCAAAGACGTATCCAACTGCCGCTGCTGATACCACCATCGTCGGTAATGGTCAAACTATAGGCATGCTGATACCGCTTCTATCCCATGTAATCAACCAGGCAGAGGTCGCGCATTCACGGCAACGGCGGCGGCATCATGGTCCATGCTAGCGCTGCCCATCCCTTGTCTGCAGCAATGTCATAGATGCCATCAGGCGAGGGTCGGCCCTGTTGGGGATCGACAAAGTCGTGAACATGGACCGCCTTGGGGGATCCTGTAGGCCGATATTCACAGCCACCATGCTTGAAGGCACCAACAAACTCATTTTCGGGTGTCCCTCGATATGGCATGATCCGTCGCCGCGATCGTGCCCCCCACGGTGGAGGCGATGTGATGGAATTGCCCGTCGCGATCAATGGGCGAGCTCTATCGAGCGTCTTGCCATTGACCTGGAGTGAGTACCCAGAGCCTTCAACAACGCTCCCACGACATCGTGGCCAACGCGATAGCCCATGCTGCGAAGCGCCGACAGCCCTGTTCGTCCAATACAGGTCTCAGCGCTTCATAACAAAGCTTGATCGCAGACATATGAACACAGGTTGAGTCTACAAAGGTTCGCTCCCCAAAATCCCCTCCGGCAACTTCCGTTTCAGAAATTGATCGATACTTTCTAAGCGCATGGGGGATATCTGTCGAAAAAGCCATCTACTTTGGCGCGGCTTGAACACCTACTCTTTATAAAATGTAGTTATATCAATAGCATAAGAAATGCGGGGAGGTCTTAGCTCCACACACTTTGTCAATCGGCATGCAATAAGGGCTCAGACTCAATTTTGATGAAATTCGAGAGTCCTCTCGTGTTGCTTTCGCGGGGAATCAGTACGATGCAGCACACATTCCGGCCATCCGCTCTCGTTCCGCCCGGCTTCGCCGTCGAAGGGGCCATCTTGGATGGTGCCACAGCGGTGATCACCGTCCGCAGCATTGCCACTGCCAGCGTTTACCC
>JAGWRJ010000821.1 GCA_028869725.1 Alphaproteobacteria bacterium
GGGAATGATCATGTCGGTGTCGACATTGATCATCGGCAGGGGCGCGGCGATGCCGCGCAGTGTCTTGAACGGTTCCATGGCGGCAGAAGCTAGCGGCGCCAGGGGCAGGGAGCAAGGTGCGAATGCGCAGCGGAGCTGCGATTTATGCGCTCGGCCAGGCGCTGCCGCCGCAGCGGGCCGCTCCGCCGGCGCAATCAGCGCGCCGCGCGGGCCGGCTGCGACAGACGTGCTCAGGCGACAGGGCACAGTCGGGTGGCACCAGCCTCGCGCCTGGCCCTGCCCCGCGTGCCCTAGACCTGAGAGCGCTCGGCGGCCTCTGCGGCTGGCTCACCAAGCGCTTCGGTATCATGAAAGCGCGACAGGTCGACGATGCGCCGTCCGTCCTCACCGGTCCCCACGACATCGACAAAGCGCCGGCCCCAGAGAACAGCCGACGGCACATAGGAGTGGCGTGCATAGATCGTATCGGCGAGCGAGTCATCGCGTCCCGACAGAAGAACCATCAGCTGTGCCTGACCCTGTTCCAGACTCTCGCGGGTTGCCCCGTAGAGCGGGCTCGTAGTGTCGATGCGGTGCATCACTGTCCAGGACAGGGCAAACAGCAGCGAGCGCGCGCGGACGAGTTCCAGTTCCTCGAAGCGGCGCATGACGATGCCCTCCTGGCTCATGTGCTGGCGGGCGAGCGCGACGGTCATGTGGGCATCGAACACCTCATTGCCGCGCTGGTTGGCAACGCGGAACATCAGCGTGGGAACGCCATCATAGGGAAGAATCACCGCGACATTGGAGAACACGACCCGTGCGAGGGGACGGGAAAATCGCGCAAAGATCAGTCCGGTCAGCATCGCGATGTAAAGCAGACCGAAGAACGCTTCGACCGAGACGACCACATTGCTATATACGGACCGCGCTGCCATCTGTGCATTGCTGCTTGTCAGCGTCTGCACGCTGAACAGGAACAGATCCCAGAACGAGCGCGGATTTGCATGCGCAATGCTTGCGACATCGAGCCGATAGAGCCCGGCGAAGAGAAGGTTGGTGAGGACAAAAACGAGCGCGACTACGCCCAGAAAAGCCGGCCAGCTGAGGCGCAAGATCGCATGATAGAGATCAAACCAGCGCGACGCATCCTGCCCCTTTATCACCGCCAACCGCTGGCCCGGACGGGTGGCGAGGAAGCGCTCATAGCCGCTCTGCTGGCGGCTTGCAACGAACAGAAATCTGCGTCTGGCCATGAGCTGCTGAAAACCTTCGCATGGAGGATGCGGTCAGGTCCGACCACCCGGTTCGTCGCGGCTCAGACCCTTGGCTGTGAGAGCGGAAAGATAGGCTGGCCACAACCGGTCGTGTTCGCGCGCCAGACGATAGAGCCAGTCCCAGCTGTACAGCCCGCTGTCATGACCGTCGGAAAACAGAATCCGTACGGCATAATTTCCGACGGGCTCAAGGTTTTCGATGCGGACCGCGCGTTTGCCACCGACTGTCGTGCGCTGCGAGGGCCCATGTCCCTGCACCTCCGCGCTGGGAGATTCCACACGCAGATATTCGGCAGAAAGTCGAACCGTTTCGCCATTGTCGAACTCAATGGTCAACAGGTCGCGTGCCGCAGATACCTTCAGCTCGCGGGGCCAGGGCGCCGTCATCGACGTTCCATTTCCTCGTCACTGAGCTGACGCGCCTCACCGGGCAGCATGATCGGAACCCCGTCGCGGATGGGATAGGCTAGTCCGGCGCTGCGGCTGATCAGTTCCTGATGCTCGCGATCATAGCGCAAAGGTCCCTTGGTCAGCGGACACACGAGAATCTCAAGCAGCTTGGGATCCACCTCGGGCATTACTGTCCCCACTTCAGTTCATGGTTGCGCCGCCCGGAGCATCGCGTCCGGACATCTCAAGCAAAGCAATCAGGGTTTTTACCCGTTCCGTCCAGTCGACCGCTTCGAGCAGGGCCTGCTTTTCCGCTGGCTCGAACGGGCAGAGCATGGCCAGTGCGTTGACCAGTGCTTCGGCTGGCGCATTGGCCATCGATTCCCAATCGGCCTGCATGTCGCGGTGTGCCAGATAGGTCTTGAGCGCGCTCACAAGGCGGGTGCGCGGAAACGCGCCCGTTTCTGCAGGAGGGCTGAGATCTGCGGCAAAGCTGAGATAGTCGGCCGTAATCTGACGAAATGGCGTCGTGACCTTTGCTTCATCAGCCACATGGAAGCGGCAGATTCCGGTGAGGGTAATGAGATAACGGCCATCGTCGGTTTCGCGAAAGCCGGTCAGCCGTCCGGCACAGCCGACGGCGCACAGCTGTGGCGTGAGCGTCTGGCTCTCGTGCTCGACCGGCTGGACCATACCGATCAGCCGGTTGCCGGCCAGCGCCGCATCCACCATGGCAAGATAGCGCGGCTCAAAAATGTTGAGTGGCAATTGCCCGCGCGGCAGCAGCACAGCGCCCGTCAGGGGAAACACCGCCAGCGTTGACGGCAGATCCTCGATACGCGAATAGGGGCGATTGCCGGACATGACCTGCTCACGAGAACAAAATCGAGGACAGTCTGCGACGTCCGTCCAAGGTACGCGGATCTGCAGGTCCCATGGCTTCAAACAGCGTCAGAAGATGCTTGCGCGCTGCCTCATCATTCCATTTGCGGTCCCGCCGCGTCAGCTCCAGCAGTTCCTCGACCGCCGCCTGACGGTCGCCTGCGGCATCGAGTGCGAGGGCAAGATCATAGCGCGCCTGGTGGTCATTGGCATTGGCGGCAAGACGGGCGCGCAGCGGTTCCGTCTCGGCTCCGGCCTTGACCGCAGCTTCACGCAGCTTGAGTTCGGCATCAATCGCCCGGATCGACTCATCCTGGGCACCATCGGGCCGCACCAGGCCGAGCGTCGCACGGGCCCGCTCCACGTCACCGCTGGTCAGATAGCAGCGGGCAAGACCGGCAACTGCTTTGGGATTGCCCGGATCATCCTGCAGCACGGCGCCAAAGGCCTGCGCAGCTGACGCGAGATCACCGGCATTGGCTGCCTCCTGGGCTGCGGCGAGAATATCTTCGGCACCCGCGGTACCCACCGCGCCTCCCGTCAACTGCTCAATGAACTGTCGCAGCTGACTTTCCGGAACCGCACCCATGAAGCCGTCCACTGGCTGGCCATTGCGGAAGGCATAGACAGTCGGGATCGACTGGATGCGCAGTTGCCGCGCGATTTCCTGGTTTTCGTCGACATTGACCTTGACGAGGCGGACCGCGCCCTTGGCTTCGGCAACCAGCTTCTCGAGCATCGGTGTCAGCTGTTTGCAGGGGCCGCACCATGGCGCCCAGAAGTCCACGATAACAGGCACCTCCCGCGAGGCTTCCAGCACGTCGGCGGCAAAGGTTTCGAGTGAGGAATCCTTGATATAGGCGCCATCAGTGCCACCGCTAGCGGGGCTCGGCTTCGCGCTTGTAATGGGTCTGCCTCCGGGGCCGATCAATGCCATGGCTTGCTCTTTCCGTGAACGGTGTTGTCTGGGCTGAAGATGGGCGCTCCGCCTCCGAAAGAAAAGAGGCGCGTAGGGGGCACAGAAGCGCGGCTCAGTTCGGGTGATGGCGCTCAAGAAGCTCGGCGCAGGCCCCCACGGCGTCCAGTACCGCCTCGACCGGCGCCCCGGCGCGCATCCGGGAAACAAACTGGCCGACAATCCGGTTCCATTCCACCTCGCCCACGGCAGCATGGGTTTTGGCGTCCGCGAGCAGCTCTACATAGCGTTCTGCTTCGGAGATGAAGAGGAGCACGCCTCCGGAGCGTTCCGGATGGGCGAGGATACGGGCGGCGAATTCGCGATGGGCGAACTGGCTGGCATGATGACGTTTGGCGACAGCGGGCACCAGAAGCGGGCGTACCGGGCGCCATTCAAACACGATCGAAAGAAGAAGAAACGCCGCAACCTGAACCGCAAAGCCGTCGCGGAGCGGAAACTGCGGCAGGAACCAGCCAAGGATCCCACCGGTCACGAGCGCAGCCAGCGCCGCCCAGATCACCGGATACAGGGTATAGCGATCGCTCTGCGGCAGCACGGTCATGACGAAGCGGGCACTTGTCCTGCCTTCAGCCGCCGCAATTGCGGCCTTGATGCGATCGTGGTCCGCCGCATTCATGCGGCCAAAATGTCTTACCATGACCCTGACGCTCCGCCACCGCCAAACGAGCCTCCACCACCGGAGAAGCCACCGCCGAAGCCGCCACCAAAGCCACCGCCGAAGCCGCCACCAAAGCCGCGACCAAGGCCGCCGATAAAGAAGAGCGGCCAGAAGAAGCGGCCAAACAGGATCCACAGCAGGAACAGGATCAACAGCCCACCGATATGAAAGCCGCCCTGACCGTGCTCGGACATCCGGTTCGATTGCGGCAGTGCACTTGCATCGCCGCCCAGCACCTTCAGCAATATACGCGTGCCGTCGAGTACGCCGCCGTCATAGTCCCCGGTACGGAACTTGGGCACAATCACATTATTGATGATGAGTTCGCTCTGGACATCCGTCAGCCGTCCCTCAAGGCCGTAGCCGACCTCGATGCGCACCTTGTGCTCCTTGGGAGCGACAATCAGAAGAACACCATTGTCCTTGCCCTTCTGACCTATCCCCCAGGCGCGGCCGAGACGATAGCCATATTGGGCGATGGTGTACCCTTGCAGGGTCGGCAGGGTGACAACGACGACCTGTTCGCCCGTCTTGCGTTCCTGCTCGGCCAGCATGCTGGTAAGTTCAGACTGGGTCGCTGGCGACAGAATATGGGCGTCGTCGACCACACGGCCAGTCAGGGGCGGGAAAGTGGGGGCCGCCAGGGCGACGCCAATAAACAGGAACGCGCCGATCAGACCCAGCGGCCAGCGCAACCTTGCCATCCCTTTGCGCATCAGAAGTGGACCTTCGGTACCTGTTGTTCCTGCTGACTGATTGTAAAGGTCGCCATTACCTTGGCATTTGGATAGAAGATAGCAGCAATCCAGCGGCTTGGGATCGTGCGCAAGGTCGTATTGTAGCGCTGAACTGCCTTGATGTAGTCGCGACGGGCTACGGCAATGCGATTTTCAGTACCTTCGAGCTGAGCCTGCAGGGCGAGGAAGTTCTGATCGGATTTGAGCTGGGGGTAGCGTTCGCTGATCGCCATCAGATGCCCCAAGGCGCCGGTCAGTTGGGCCTGACTTTGCTCGAACGCGTGGAAAGCTTTCGGATTTGTAAGAATATCCGACGGCAACACCGTCTGTGTCGCTTTGGCGCGCGCCTTTGCGACTTCGATGAATACGGTCTGCTCCTGCTGGGCGTAGCCTTTGACCGTCGCCACCAGATTGGGAATGAGATCTGCCCGCCGCTGATACTCGTTGAGGACCTGGCTCCATGCGGCCTTGACCTGCTCATCCTGGGTGGGAACGGCATTGATACCGCAACCCGACAGACCAACGGCAAGGACTACAACTGTCCCCAGACCAGCGAGGATGCGACTAAGCCTTTGAAACATATTGATTCCCTTCGCCCCGAATGTCCCAGGAGGACACCTCGCCCCAACATATGGGCCTTGGCGAGAATGGTTGCAATGGTAATGCCGCCGGCTCCCGACCGCGGCTAGCGCTGTGCGTGCGCGCGCCAGCGGACAAAACGCGGATCGTGGTTAAAGAGCCGGATCAGCCGACTGGTACGCACTTCCATCCCTTTCGGGTTGGTATGGTAGATGGTGTCGGCCATCTGCGATGGCGGAAACATCGCCTGCTGGGGCGTACCCAGCATGTCAATCCCGAGGCTGCGATAGAAGTCGGCGATGCGCGCAAAAACTTTCTGCTGCGCATATTGCGGGAAATAAAGCGTGTTGGGCCAGGTTGCGAACACGGTGACATGATGGCGCCTTGCCCAGTGCACGAAGGCGACGATCGCCCTGACACCCGGACTGTCACGCACGAAATGGATTTCAAGCGGCTGGTGGGTTGCGACATTGGCCTTGGCATCAATCGGATGGCCCTGGCCATAAGGTCCTACATCCGAAAAGGCCTCGGCCCGCACCTTGGCCATCTCTGCTTTGCGGCGGACAAACATCCAGGAATCAAAAATGCGCCACGGCTTGACTGCCAGCACGAAGAATAGTCGCTGGCGCCAGTTGAGACTTCGCCAGTAGTCACCGCCGCAGGAGTAGACCGCATCGACAAGACTGTCCTGGGGCGTACTGTAATTGTAGGCGAGATACTCGAGCGGCAGCAGCACCGCGTCGCCCGGCCGCAGGATCTTGCTGCCTTCAAAGATCTGAAAACCCGGTCCCATCGACGCCGACAGACCGAAATCGAAGGCGTGGATGTCGAGCGTGTGTGCGAGACGACGGGTATCGATGCCGGCCAGCGCATTGGACCCGGCGATGATCACCAGCTTGGGTGAGGGCATGGCGCTGCCGCGCATCACCTTGGCGTCTATATAAGAGCACGTGTAGTAGCCGTTGCGCGTGGGCGCACCAGCCTGGGCCCAGGCATTGAGCCCTGCAATAATGGCGAAGCCGCACAGAGCTGCGGCACACAACATCAGATAGCGCGCAGCCGACATCGTCAGAACCGGTAATAGATGAATTCGCTGACAGCACCCGAATTAATCGCATCGATGCCGGCGAACAGGATGGCGGCAGAGAGAATGGCAAATTGCGGCGTCAGACGGAAGGCAAAAAGCCGTCCGAGCCGGGTTTGGGCCTCCGGTACGAAGCCACAGACCTCCATGCTGTTGGGTAACACCCAGCAGATGAAAAGGCCGAGGATCGGCGCGCCGATATCGAGCCACATCCGGGTCTGTTCAAACTGTTGCGGGGTGATGACAGTCCCGAACACCGAGAAGGCATGGTGAATGCCAAAAACCTTAAGCGCGTTCGACATCACCTTGATGCCGTTCAGACCAACCAGCCCGGCATAAACCGCTTTTGCCGCATGCATCGTATCGGCGCGAAACAGCACCCAGGCCAGAGCCACCGCCAGGAACGTTAGCCCGCGCGCCAGCCGCGGGGACAGCGACCATCCGCGTGGCTTCGCATTCAGCTGCCAGGTGTGATTGACGAGGAGGTAAAATCCATGCAGTGCGCCCCACAGGACGAAGGTCCAGCCCGCGCCATGCCACAGCCCGCCGATGGTCATTGTCAGCATCAGATTGATGTAGCGGCGCACCTTTCCTTTCCGGTTGCCACCCAGGGGAATGTAGAGGTAGTCGCGCAGGAAGGCCGACAGGGTCATATGCCAGGTGCGCCAGAACTCGATGATGCTCTCTGACTTGTAAGGCGCCAGGAAGTTCACCGGCAGGGTGACACCAAACAGAAGGGCGAGGCCAAGGGCCATGTCGCTGTAGCCGGAGAAATCAAAATAGATCTGGAAGGTGTAGGCCAGCATCCCGCCCCATGCCGAGATCAGATCCGGAGGCGCATGCTGATTGGCCGCCGTGAATACAGGCGTGGCGAGGCGTGCGAAGCCGTCCGCAATCAGCACCTTTTTGGCCAGACCGATGGCGAACAGCATGATTGCGCGCGGCGCATGCTCAAGCTTGCCTTCATTGAGCTTTTCCGGCGTCAGCTGCGGCATCATCTGCTTGTGGTGGATGATGGGGCCGGCAATCAGGTGTGGAAAGAAGCTGACGAACAAGAGATAGCGCGGAAGGTCGTACTCGGCAGCCTGTCCCCGCGCCGCATCAACCAGAAAGGCGATCTGCGTGAAGGTGTAAAACGAGATGCCGAGCGGTAAAGAGATATGGGGGACGGCGAAGTTAAAACCCAGGTCGTTGAGATTGCCGACAATAAAGGCCGCATACTTGAAGTATCCCAGCAGCGAGAGATCAAAGCCTACGCCCAGAAACAGGATCGCGCCGCGCCGCTGATCGCCTGCGGCGCGCCGGGCCAGCATGCGGCCAATCATGAAATTGGTCAGCGCCGAGACCAGAAGCGGGGGCAAAAGCGACAGGCCTGCAGACGCGTAAAAAACCAGTGAGCCGGCGGCGAGCCAGTATTGAGCAGCCCGCCCGCCCATCAGCATGCGAATCGCGAGAAAGCCGACGAGGACCGCCGGCAGGAATTCAAACAGAAACTGATCGGAATTGAAAAGCAAATACCGCCCCGGCGCCAACCGTCTCAATCTGCTATCGTTTTCACCACTGCGGGTCAATGCGAGGTGACGCACGAAGTCCGGTGGAACACCCGCTCAGGCGGGCCCGGCAAAGCGACCCGCTGCCGGCCTGGCCGTATCCGCCTGCTGTCAGACAGGCATGGCCTGCTTCTAGGTCGGTCTCTCCTCGGTGTCGATGTCTGCCTGCTGGGCAGTGTCGTAGCGCGGCCCCTGCACCGTCTGCGGATTGATCAGAACTTCGAGCTGCGCCATGACCGCAGCATCAAGGCGCACCTCGTCGGCGCGTGCATTCTCCTGCATGTGCGCAAGCTGCGCGGTACCGGGAATTGGCACGATGTGCGCCGCCTTGGCCAGAAGCCACGCCAAAGACAGCTGCGCCATGGTGCAGCCCGCCTCCTGGGCGAGACGGGCAAGGCCCACCAGCAATTTCCGGTTGGCGTCAAAGTAAGGTGGATGAAAGCGCGGAATGAAACGGCGAATGTCTCCGGGGGCAAATTCGGTGGCAGCCGGCACTGCGCCTGCGAGAAAACCCCGCCCGAGCGGACTGAAGGCAACAAAGCCAATGTCGAGTTCACGACAGGCTTCGAGCACGCCGAATTCCGGATTTCTGGTCCAAAGAGAATATTCGCTCTGGACCGCTGCGATCCTGTGAACCTTGTGCGCGCGGCGCAGCGTCGCCGCCGATACCTCTGAAAGGCCGATGGCGCGGATCTTGCCCTCGGTCACGAGTTCCGCCAGAGCGCCGACACAATCCTCGATCGGCACGGCACGGTCATAGCGGTGCAGATAGTAAAGGTCGATGACCTCGGTCTTGAGGCGACGCAGGCTTTCCTCGCAGCTGCGCTTGATGCTCTGTGGCCGGACATCAAGCACCCGTTTTCCATCGACGACTGAAAGGCCGCACTTACTGGCGAGGATGAATTCGCCGCGCCGTTGACACAGGGCTTCGCCAATCAGCCTCTCATTGGCACCCCGGCCATAGAGAGTTGCCGTATCGAGCAGCCTGTAACCGCACTCAAGAACGCGATGGAGCATCCTCGCGCCAGAATCAGTGTCAGGGGGCACTCCATAGCCATGGCTCAAATTCATGCAGCCAAAGCCGATGGCGGAGACCTCGAAAGGTCCGAGCCTGCGTGTACGCATCAGGACACCGCGACGCCACAGGCGACAAAACCGTCACCAAATCTGCTCATTCCAAACTCATATGCCGAAATGTGATCGCGGCGGACGATAGTGTGATGCGCTGCGGCTCTCAAGCTCACGCTAAGGCGCCAAAGCGCTAAGGGACAGGTTTGCATCACAGCGTCAGGCGGACAGGCGGTACCAGCACGCTTGAGATGCCATGCAGCCAAGGGCCAGGCAGGGCCCAGGGAGTTGGCAGTGGTCACGGGACCCTGTCAGCAAGGGGTGCGACAAACCATGGAGCCGGACCTTCTTGATCAGGGGCCTCAGCAACATTTGATCACCCCGGGCTTCAACAAATCTGCCAATTGGAGGAGGCTCCCGCCGCGCCTCTCTCGGGGCCCCGGCGGCAGGGGAAGCCGGCGGCCACGATGCACAACACCCCGCCCGTGAAGACCGAATGCGCAATTCCGCCACGGTCACGTCAAGAAAGGAATATCCGTCCATGGCACGCCGTCGCAGTCGAGCTCTCGTCCCGTTTCTGATGTTGTGTGCGGGGGGGCTTGCAGGCGCGGCGAGCGCCGGGCCGATACCGGTGCACAGCTATGCGGCGCTGCACTGGCGCAATATTGGCCCCTTTCTCGGCGGACGTTCCATCGCCGTTGCCGGTGCAGCAACGCAGCCGGGCACGTTTTACTTTGGTTCGACCGGTGGCGGGGTATGGAAGTCGACAGACTATGGTCTGCATTGGGCGGTAATCTCCACCCAGACCTTCAAGTCCGGCGCGGTGGGCGCCCTTGCCGTGGCGCCGTCCGATCCCAATGTGATCTACGCAGGCATGGGTGAATCAGCCATCCGCGGTGACATGGCGACCGGCGATGGCATCTACAGATCTACCGATGGCGGCAAGACCTGGAGCCATATCGGCCTGTCGCGCACCCACGTGATAAGCCAGATCGTTGTCGATCCACACAATCCGGACCATGTGTGGGTTGCAGCGCTCGGTCATGTCTTTGCCCCCAATCCCGAGCGGGGCGTCTATGAGACCACCGACGGCGGAAAGCACTGGACCAAAGTGCTGTTTGTCAACGACAAGACCGGAGCGATCGATCTGGCCATCGATCCGCACAATCCGCGCATTCTCTACGCGGCAATGTGGCAGGCCTACCGACTGCCTTGGAAACTGTCCAGCGGCGGCCCGGGTAGCGGTCTTTACAAGTCCACCGATGGTGGCGCGCACTGGACCAACATTTCCACCAACCCCGGAATGCCCAAGGGAATTCTTGGCAAGATCGGCATCACGGTGTCGGGCGCCGATCCCAGCCGCCTTTACGCCATCATCGAGGCCAAGGCCGGGGGTGTATTCCGGTCCGACGATGCCGGTGCAACCTGGAAACGTGTCTTCCACAAATCCGAGCTGACGCAGCGCGCCTGGTACTTTTCACGGATTTATGCCGACCCCAAAAATGTCAACACGGTCTATGCGCCGCAGGTGGGTGGCATTTTCAAGTCTACTGATGGTGGACAGACTTTCTCACCGCTTCACCCGCCTCATGGTGATGTCCACGTGATGTGGATAGATCCCAGAAATCCCCGGATCATGATCGACGGCAATGATGGTGGCGCCTCTGTCAGCCTCAATGGTGGCAAGACCTTCAGCCCAGAGGACAATCAGCCGACCGCGCAGTTCTATCATGTGGCCGTTGACGATCAGTTCCCCTATCACGTCTACGCCTCCCAGCAGGATCGCGGGACAATCGAAATCCCGAGCCGCAGCCCCGGACGCGGGATTACAAATGGCGATATCCGGCAGCTCATGGGAGGTGAAAGCGGCTTCGTAGTCCCGGTCCCGGGCAAGCCCTGGATTACCTACGCCGGTGGCTATGACGGCGCTCTTTCGAAATACAATCGTCGTACCGGGCAGCACCAGGAGGTTGACGTATGGCCGGACAATCCGATGGGCCATGCTGCTGCGGATCTCAAATACCGGTTTCAGTGGACCTATCCGATCCTGATCTCCCAATACAAGCCGCACGACATTTATGTTGGCGCGCAATATGTGCTGCGCAGTAGCGATGGGGGCAGAACTTGGCAGCGGATCAGCCCTGATCTTACGCGCAACGATAAGACCAAGCAGGCATCGTCAGGTGGCCCACTCACCCAGGACAATACATCGGTGGAATATTACGACACCGTATTTGCCCTGGCTGAATCGCCGGTCCGGCAAGGCGTCCTTTGGGCGGGCTCTGATGATGGCCTGGTGCATGTTTCAAAGGATGGAGGACATACCTGGACCAATGTGACGCCGTCAGGACTTCCATCTTTTGCCACCATCAGCTCGATCGATCCGTCCCACTTTGATCCTGGAACCGCCTTCGTCGCCGCGCGCCGCTATCGTCAGGATGATTTCCGGCCCTACATTTACGAGACCCACGATTACGGCGCGCACTGGAAAAAAATAACCCATGGCCTTCCGGACGATCAGTCCAGCTTTGTCGTACGACAGGACACGCACGATCCCAACCTGCTGTTTGCCGGCACGCTGGACGGCGCGTATGTCTCCTTTAATAGCGGCGACGACTGGCAGTCACTACAGACCAACCTGCCTCACGTACCGGTTCGCGACATCGTCATTCAGGCCAAGGCTGACCAGCTCGTCCTTGCAACACATGGCCGTTCGTTCTGGGTTCTCGATGATCTCAACCCCTTACGCGAACTTTCGCCGAAGGTGGTCAAGGCCAGCTCCTTCCTGTTCCGACCTGAGACGACCTATTTGACCTATGGCTGGGACGAGCCCCATGCTGTCAAACACGGCATCGGTCAGAACCCGCCAAACGGCGTCGTGGTTTACTACACCCTCAAACACAAGCCCGCTCCGGGTGAGAAGGTTTCGCTGACGTTTTCGACACAGAGTGGCGAAAAAATCGCCTCCTTTTCGAATCTGACAGATGCGTCGGGCAAGCCTCTCAAAAAGAATAGTAAGTTCTATGGACCCAAGGAACCAAAGCAGTCCGATGTGGTGCGCACCAACGCGGGTATGAACCGCTTTGTCTGGCAAATGCGCTATCCCGACGCGACCAAAGTTCCTGGTGCGATCATCTGGGAAGGCTCCATGCAGGGGCCCAAGATCATTCCCGGTACCTATCGGGTCACGCTCTCGGTTGGCGGTGTCCGTCAGACCCGCACATTTGTGGTTCGGGAAGACCCCCGTAATACCGCGACGTTGGATGACCTGAAGGCACAGCTTGCCCTGGCCACACAGATCCATAAGGAACTCGATCTCACTGACCGCTCGATACTGAAGCTGCGCGCAGTACGTTCAGAAGTTCAGGGGTATGCCAAACGCCTCAAGCACGAACATGCCGATCCGGCGATCGTCCAGAAGGCCAAGTCGATCGTAACCGCGCTTGACCAGATCGAGGCGGCTCTGATCCAGACGAAGTCACATTCCGACGAGGATCCGCTCAACTACCCGATCCGGCTCAATAATAAGCTGGCGTCGCTGGCAGGAGAGGTCGATTACACGTTCGCCCGGCCAACGCAGCAGGACTATGCGGTCTATAAAGAGCTGGCGGAGGAGGTCGGCAGCCAGCTTGCGCAGCTGGACGAGGTGCTGACGCAGCAATTGCCCCAGCTCAACCAGCTGATCAGGAAAAGCGGCGTGGAACCGGTCACGATTCCGCAAAGCCAGACCTGAAGGAGCCGACGGCACGGGCGCCTTGCCCGTGCCGTCACGCACCTATGGCCAGGGCCGCAAGAACGCGGGCGGCCTCCGGCCAATCCATGAGAATTTTTTCCGCGCCGGCGCTCTTAAGGCGCTCGCCGCGGTTTTCGTCCATATGGCCTCCACCCAGGAACCCCCAAGCACGCATGCCGGCCGCTTGCGCTGCGCGTATCCCGTTGACGCTGTCCTCGATGACAAGACAGTGTTCGGGCGCAACTCCGAGTTCCTCCGCCACATGGAGAAACAGATCCGGAGCAGGTTTGCCGCGCGCAACCCGTTCCGCTGAATAGACATGGGGCGCGAACGCCTCCCATAAACCGGTCAGGCTCAGCTTGAGCTTCAGACCTTCGGTGCCGCTCGAACTGGCTACGGCCTTGCGGTGACCGATTTGGGTTATTGCCGCCACCGCACCCGGAACTTCCTTCAGCCGGCCGTCCTTCAGGGCGGCACGAAAGCGGGCGTGACAGGTCTCACGAAAGCCGGCTGGCAGCGCATGACCGAGCCGCCTTCTGCAATCTTCATCCAGCGCGGCATGAAAGTCGTCGCCACTCATGCCCATGAAGCGGTCAATGAATGCGTCGCGCGAATAGCTAAGGCCAAAGTCGGACAGGGCGGACAACTCGATCTCCAGCGACAGAACCTCGCTGTCCACGAGCACGCCGTCACAGTCGAACAGAATGGCCTTCACCAGCATTGTAACTCCCGTCACTGCAATTCAGCGGAACCGGCGCCGTGTCACAGCAGGTGCGACGCCATCCGTCCAGCCGCCTCCGCGAGACTGCGCAATCCATCTGGCATCCATGAATCAACCGCCTCCACTGCATAGTCGATCATGCAACTGTGGCCAAATCCCATCAGCGCTTGGCTTACTGCGGGACACCGAACAGCGGCGCCGTCCAGTCAACCTGCCCGGCCTGTGGGAGGGGCAAGGCCCGTAGGATCACCACGGATCTATGCGGCAGTTACTGCGCTCCGACATGCGCCCGCTCGGAATGACGCACCGGAGCTTCAGCACCGGGCCTCTTAAGGATCCAGCTGTGTCAATCCGCTCACGACGCGTCTGATGATCCTCTGAGCCGGCGTCTTCAGCCACCCATCGGCAGGTCAGTGGCTATCGTGACCGGATAAAAACTCTCCCCCCGCCTCAATGGCAAGTTCAGGACCAAAAAGGGCACCGGGCGTATATGCGCCCGGACGGACTTCGTCTCGAGAAAGTCGCAGCACGATCTCTACCGCTGCAGCCGCGGTAAAGGCCATTGCATCGCCGGCTCGTAACCAGCCCTGGCGTGCCAGACCGGACGGCCACTCGATACGGGCTTGAACAAAGGAGTACTCCGCATCCGGTCGTACCGGTTTGAGCACGACGCCCGCCAGCATCCAGGTAGCAAGATCGCGCAATGGACCAAGCCGAAAAAGTAGCGCGGCAGGCGGCAATATGTTCCGCAGAAACGGCGAGGCCGGTACCATGCTCGATGCAGTCAGCACAAATGCCGCGCCGCTTGCCCGCCGCACCGCTTCGAGTTCGCCTGTGGGAACGGCACCGGTCATGACCTGCGACCCATCGGGCAGGGTGAGCAGTTCGAGCTCGCCAAAGGCAGCCATATGTTGCAGCTTTCCGTCCGCATACCGCAGTCCACCAACCGCGAGCCCCGCAACGATGCTCGCCGCCAGCGTCGCA
>JAGWRJ010000822.1 GCA_028869725.1 Alphaproteobacteria bacterium
CGGGATCGTGCTCACCCTCCTCTATTTCTGGCGTCGCAATCTCTGGGCCAACATGCTCGCCCATTTCATTGCTGACGGCGCAGGCTTTCTGACCTAGAGGGCCCACGACCTGCCCTAGTGCCGTCTGGTTGGCGCCTGTATGGCTGCGTCGCTCCGCCTGTACGCGCCGATCCTTGGCACAAGCGTGGCCGCACCGCGCTGATGCAAGAAAGTCCGGGACAGTCTGCCAATCGCTTTGCGGGTGACACCGTGGCTCGAAAATGGAGGGCGACAATCCCGGCACTGCCCGTGCGCGCCCGCCATGTCCGGGCTCTGCGCCGATTGGCCCGATGCAAGCGGGCTGTGGTCTGCTAAAGTTGGCCCAGATGAAACACGGATCTGCACCATGGCGCTGAGCGATCCCCTTTTGCCCCATTTACTGGCCCGTTGCGAGGAGGCCGCCTTTGCGGCTGAAGGTCTTCTTGCGGCCGCGCGTCAGTCCTTACGGACGCGTCTTGCCGCTTCCGGCCGGATCGACGCCCGCAGTCTCGACCTGCATCAACGTCAGGCTCACGGGCTTTCCTGGCTTGCAACCTATGTCGAGGCACTGCGGCAAATGGCGCGCTGGGCTCGTTCACTCGAGCGTCAGCGGCGCCTTGGCGAGATCGAGCAGCTCCTCCTCCAGGCGGCCTTCGGTGAATATCTTGCACAGCTTTCCGGCGGCATTGCCATGAGCCAGAGCGAGATCGTGCGCCTCTGCGACCTTGAGCTGACGGACGAGGAGGCTGCAGGATTTGTTCAGTCTGAAGCGGTGCGTGAGCTCGTTGCCGCCGGTAGCCGCAATGAGCTGCGGGCCTCGATTGGCGAATACCTTGCGCGTCACCGCGGGGCTATTTTTTATGGTGATCCCGGCCTTGACGATACCATGGCCATGGTGCGCGAGCAGTTCTTCCGTTTTGCCCAGGACAGGATCGTACCCCATGCCCATGGCTGGCACCTCAATGACGAACTGATCCCGCTTGCGGTGATCGAGGAAATGGCATCCCTTGGCGTCTTCGGGCTTACGATACCGGAATCCTACGGCGGTGCAGGCCTTTCCAAGCTTGCGATGTGCGTCGTCTCCGAGGAACTGTCGCGTGGGTATATCGGGGTTGGTAGTCTTGGTACCCGTTCGGAAATCGCAGCGGAGCTTATTCTGGGCGGCGGTACCGAGGCCCAGCGAGCGTTCTGGTTGCCACGCATCGCCTCCGGCGAGATTCTGCCAACGGCAGTCTTTACCGAACCCAATACCGGCTCGGACCTGGGTGCACTGCGGACCCGTGCCGTACGTGAGGGCGATCACTACAGGGTTTACGGCAACAAGACCTGGATCACCCACGCTGCGCGCGCAGACGTGATGACCCTTTTGGTGCGCACCGATCCGTCCAGCAATGACTATCGTGGGCTGTCGATGCTGCTTGCGCAAAAGCCGCGCGGCAGCCAGTCCGATCCTTTTCCCGCACCTGGAATGCGTGGCGGTGAAATTCGGGTTCTGGGTTATCGCGGCATGAAGGAATTCGAAATCGGTTTCGATGGCTTTTCAGTTCCCGCAGGCAATCTCCTCGGCAACGAGGAAGGACAAGGCTTCAAGCAGCTGATGCAAACGTTCGAATCGGCGCGCATTCAGACTGCGGCACGCGCCGTGGGCGTTGCCATGTGTGCACTAGATCTCGGCCTTGCCTACGCGCTTGAACGCCAGCAGTTCGGTACGGCAATTTTCAGCTTTCCACGGGTACGGGATAAGCTCGTGATGATGGCAGTTGAGATCATGATCGCGCGGCAGATGACCTATTTTGCGGCCCG
>JAGWRJ010000823.1 GCA_028869725.1 Alphaproteobacteria bacterium
GACGGGCCTCGTCCCAGCCCAGCTCGGCGGCCATGAGCCGGACAACCGCATCAAGTGTCTGTGACGACGGTGCACCAAGCTGACCAATGCCCGTGCGGCGCATCACGACATCTTCGAGGGTGCGGGCCATTTCGTGGCGCACTGCATAGAGGATCTGGGCGCCGATGTCGCCGCTTGCCGCGATCGGCTTGAGCAGCTCCGGAGCCGTTTCGCCTGGACGCAGTACCTCGTTGAGACGCGTTCCGTACAACCGGGCGAGATGAGGATGACTGAGACCTGGCCAGTCGCGTGCGCAGTTCGCCAGAAACGTATCGATGCGTGGTATGGAGCCTCCCGGAAGCGGCGTCTGCGCCGTCGTGCAGGCCCGCAGCGGCCGCTCATACTGTGGGGCCAAGTAGTCGACGATCTGCTCGGCAAGCCGGCGCGACGTCGTCCATTTGCCGCCCACTGCCGAATACAGCTGAGCGATGCCATCAGTCTTGCCATGGTCGATGAGCTCAGACCGGCGGCTTGCGCCATAGGTGTCCTGCGCATCACCATCGGCCACCAGGGGACGCAGGCCAGCATAAAAATGCAGGACATCGTTCAAGGTGAGGTCTGCCTGCGGCAGAAACCCATTTACCTGAGCAAGCAGGGGTTCGATATCGCGCTCTGTAACGCTGAGCTGATCGGGTGGTGCCTCGAAAGCGGTGTCAGTCGTGCCAAGCAGGGTATGCCCCCGCCACGGAAGGACAAAAAAGTGACCGTGGGGCGTTGCCACGGTCAGTGCATGGGTCCTCGTCATTGCCGGAACAACGACATGGATTCCTTTCGAGCGCACGAGGCGGGTAGCAGTCTTGTGCCCAAGGGCATGTTCGAGAAACAAGTCTGACCACGGGCCTGCGGCGAGCAGGGTGCGTGAGGCGCGCACGTCAAAATCCGTGCCGCTTTCAAGATCGCGCACGCGTGCCCCCTCGACACGCCCATCGCGCAGCAGCAGACGTTCGGCGGCGACATAATTGGCACACACGGCCCCATTGGCTGCCGCTGCCAGTATGCATTCCAGAGCCAAGCGTTCAGGCGCGTACATCTGGGCATCGTAGTAGAGGAATGCACCCTCAAATTTGGGGCCCCTGAGCGATGGCTCACGCGCAGAAGCGTCCGTGGCGCGCAGGAATGCATGACCTGGCAGGCGCTGGGCCGGATCGGAAAGCCAGCCGCGATCGAAGGAAAGGACATCATAAAGCGAAAGTCCTGCCGCCAGTGTCAGCCGGGCGCGGTGGCCGGCGCCATAAAGCGGCACCAGAAACGGCAGGGGGCTGACGAGATGAGGAGCGATGCGCTGCCAGATGCGCCGTTCACCAAGCGACTCGCGCACCAGAGCGAACTCCAGGTTGCGCAGATAACGAAGCCCGCCGTGAATGAGTTTGGAGTTGTGTGCGCTCGTGGCATGGGCGAAATCCGCTTGTTCGATCAGGGCGACCTTGAGCCCGCGCAGGGCCGCGTCCCGGGCGGTTGCCGCACCGGTAATCCCGCCGCCGATGATCAGGAGGTCGAAGGTGGCGTCAGCCAGATGGGCAGGATCACGGTTCATGGCTAAGAGGGGAGACAGGGCCATGTCACCTTGTCAACCGGATGGCAAAGCCTGCTAAGCTCATCTCAGGCCTTAAGGGAACGGGAACATCTATGCCGCAGATCACCGCCAACGGACTACGCTTTGAATATGACACCTTCGGGCGGGCCAAGGATCCGGCCGTGCTGCTGATCATGGGCTTCTCTGCACAGATGACGATGTGGCCCGATGCGCTGTGTCTGGGACTGGCTTAGCGCGGTCTGTTTGTGATCCGGTTCGATAATCGCGATATCGGGCTTTCGAGCCACCTGAGCGAGCTCGGCAAGCCTGATCTGGCCAGCGCCATGGCCAAAGCCATGGCGGGAGAAAACATCGAAGCGCCCTACAGCCTCGATGACATGGCTGAGGATGCGGTTCAGCTGCTGAGGGCACTCGGTGTCGACAGCGCTCACATCGTCGGGGCGTCCATGGGAGGCATGATCGCCCAAATCGTCGCTGCCCGCCATCCTGACGCCACACGCAGTTTGATCTCGATCATGTCAACCACAGGACGGCGTGATCTGCCGCCGGCACAGCCGCAGGCCATGGCGGTACTGACGTCGCCGCCCGCGTCCAACGGGCGGCTTGATCGCATTCGTGCTGGCATCAATGTCTGGAAGGTCATTGGTAGCCCCGGCTTCCGGGAGGCAGATGATGAGCTTGAAGCCAAAGTCGCCCGCGAAGTCGATCGCGCGCCGTATGATCCGGATGGAATCGGACGGCAGATGCTCGCGATTCTGGCGGCGCCGCCACGCAACGACCTGCTGGCGACAGTGCGTGTACCTGCGCGCGTGATCCACGGCGCCGACGATCCCTTGATTCCACTGGCTGCCGGTCACGATACGGCTGCTGCCATACCGGGCGCCGAACTCGTCGTCGTGCCAGGCATGGGGCACGGGTTTGAAAGCGCTCTGGTACCGGTCTATCTGGAACAGATAGGGGATTTCGTCGCCACGGTCGAACAGAGGGCGCGCGGCTGATGGCTCAGATTGTCGTTAACGGAGTGCGGCTCGAATACGATGTCAGCGGGCCCGAAACCGGAGCTCCCATTCTGCTCATCATGGGCTTTGGCACCCAGATGACCGGCTGGCCGGAAGAGTTCCACCAGATGCTGCGCGATGGCGGCTTGCGCGTCATCCGCTTCGACAACCGTGATGTCGGCCTCAGCCAGAAATGGGACGGCGTGCTGCCTGACATCAGGGCAGTGCAGGCCATGCTGCGCGCAGGAACGAAACCATCTGTTCCCTATGAGCTGGATGATATGGCGCGCGATGCGGCTGGCCTGCTCGATGCGCTGGGGATCGACAGCGCCCATATCGCCGGCGCTTCCATGGGAGGAATGATCGCCCAGCTGGTCGCGCTCAACCATCCGCACAAAGCCCGCTCACTGATCTCGATCTTCTCCACCACCGGTGACCGGTCGCTGCCGCCGTCCGCACCGGAGGCGCAGGCTGCGCTCACGAGCCGCCCCGAAACGACAGATCGCGATGCGGTCGTCGCCCATGCGCTGCGCACGCGCCGGGCTTATGCCTCTACGCGGTTTGCTTTTGACGAGGCGCGCATCGCCGACCTCGTGGGTGCCGCCTATGATCGTAGCTACTACCCAGAAGGCGCACTGCGCCACTGGGCCGCGATTGTCGCCGCGCCAGCCCGAACCGAACGGCTCAAGCATCTTACCCTGCCTACGCTGGTGCTACACGGCGGCGCCGACACGTTGATCCGTCCCGAGGCCGGGCGTCACACCGCTGCCTGCATTGATGGCGCGGACTATCACGAGATCCCCGGCTGGGGTCACGACCTGCCACTCGGCGTCATCCCCGAACTTAAGGCGCTGATCCTACCCTTTGTCATGGGCGTGGAGATGAGTCGCGCGAAGTAGGGCGTCGCAAAACAAAAACCCCGCCAGAGGCGGGGCTCGTGTCCGCTCGGGCAAAAGACCTACTTGATCTTGCCTTCCTTGAATTCCACGTGTTTGCGCAGCACGGGATCATACTTCTTGATCGAGAATTTCTCGGTCATGGTGCGGGTGTTCTTCTTGGTGACATAGA
>JAGWRJ010000824.1 GCA_028869725.1 Alphaproteobacteria bacterium
CGCCCGACCAGCACGGGCGAAATATGCGCGCTGGCCAGACGGCGCGTGATAGCCCGGCCACTGCGCCCCCCTGCTCCCAATATCCACACCTCACTCATGAGACGCCCGCCACCTGTGAGCCTGGCCGAAGAAAATCTGGCTCCGCTCCTGCTTCCGGATGAGCTGTCATAGCAGACACCTCCCCACGCAGCGAGCGAGTTTCCACCTGACACATTCAGGGCATTTGCCCGGTGCGTTTCACCTTCTCAGGCCACTAAGAAGACCTGCCCGGCCTTCGGTTCCCGACACCAGCGGGCCCAAGTCCTTCAATCCCTGACAGCGCACATCACGTAAGACCGGCGTCGTTGTCTTCTCGCCCGCCACCATACCCGGTGCGCGGAGCTATCACCCCCGAAAGCGCCTTCTGCCTTCAGCTGCGCAGTCCACGCTACGTGTACAATGGCCCGCAGCTGTGATCAGGTGATGCGCGCGTCTGTGCGTGGCGGCGCATTGCGGGCCTGAGCAAGAAGGCGGACCACGTCATCATCGTCCAGCTGATGAAAATCCTCGTAGAAATAGCCGATAGCATCCAGATCCTCCGGTTTTTCCAGACAGATCACCCGATCGGCCTCGGTACGCAACCGCTCCAGGGTCTGCTGGGCCGCGACTGGCACTGCCAGAATTATTGCCTTTGGCTTACGCTGACGCAGGGCGCGCAATGCGGCCGTCATGGTGGCACCGGTCGCGATGCCATCATCGATCACGATGGCAAGACGGCCCGCCGGATCGAGCGGCGCCCGATCTCCAAGGTAACGCAGGCGACGGCGCTCGATTTCGGCAAGTTCTCGCGCGCATACCTCCGCGAAGGCATCTGGCGATACCCTGATCGTTGCCAGCACATCTTCGTTACGGACGACAATCGGAGTTCCCCCATCTACCACTGCCCCCATCGCGAGCTCGGGTTGCCAGGGAACTCCGATTTTGCGTACCAGAAGAAGTTCAAGCGGCGCTTCCAAAGAGCGCGCCACCTCTGCCGCAACCTCCACCCCGCCCCGCGGCAACCCATAAACAATAGGACTTTCTGCCTTGCAGCTCATGAGCTCTGTGGCAAGCTTTAGGCCGGCGTCTTGGCGATCGCGGAATATCATCTGCCCCCTTTGCGCGCAGCCTCCGATCTTCCGGCTGGCATGTAGTCTTCGAACCAGCGGACCGCGCGCTTGGCCACCTCCTCGAGCGTTCCCGCTTCTTCGAAGAGATGGCTTGCACCAGGAACCACGTTCAACCGCTTTGGGCCCTTAAGACGAACCAGCGCTTCCTGGTTAAGCTCCAGAACTTCCGGATCGCGCTCCCCGACCAGCAGCAGTACCGGGATTCCGACTTCGCTCAACGCGCTGCCGGCCAGATCTGGCCGCCCCCCGCGCGAGACGACCGCAAAAACACCGCTGTTGAGCCTGGATGCGACGACCAGAGCCGCGGCAGCTCCGGTGCTCGCACCAAAAAGCCCAAAGGGCAGAGTGGCCAGTCCACCATCATCTCTGAGCCAATCCAACGCCCCCGTAAGACGGCTGGCAAGCAGCGATATGTCGAACACGTTTGCACGATCGCGCTCTTCATCAGTTGTCAGTAGATCAAACAGAAACGTCGCAATGTGATGCTCGTTGAGCACGCGTGCAACCGCCCTGTTACGCGGGCTCAGGTGACTGGATCCGCTGCCATGAACAAATACGACGAGGGCAGATGCGTTCTCCGGAACGTTCAGATCGCCTTCGAGACCATGCGGCGGGATACGGACAGTTCGCGATCCAGCGCGCAATGGCCGTAATAGCTCAGGGTGGCGCTGCATGTTTGCACCCATGACCCAAACCGGATGAAATCTCGGCCATCATGACGTTTGCCCGATCGTGACGTATTGAGATGCATCAACTCGCACGCGCCATGATTTTTCCGGACGCTTGGCCCGACGCCACAGCTACCATACGCGGCAGCTCATCCACCGCACGCAACCGGCACGCCGGCTCAAGGAGGCTCGCTAATGAGATCTGCTCTTTTCGGCCGGTTCCACGGCAAACTGACGGCGGATCGCCGCAAATGCCCGCAGTCTGTCCTCTATCCGGGCATTAATGCTGTCAGGTGCGAATTTTCCATCTGACCCGCGTTGGCCCGCCGCCAAACCAGTAAGTATGGAAATACCCTCATCGATCGTAGATACAGAAAATATGGAAAATTTTTTCTCTGTACAGGCTTCGACGACATCATTGCGCAGCATCAGGTTTGCCATGTTGGCTGCAGGGATGATAACCCCCTGCGTTCCAGTTAATCCACGAGCCCTGCAAATATCAAAGAAGCCTTCAATTTTCTCATTCACCCCGCCGATAGCCTGCACCACACCATGCTGATTGACGGAACCGGTCACGGCCAGATCCTGGCGGACAGGTATTTCGCCAAGCGCCGAAAGCAATGCATAGAGCTCCGCTGATGACGCACTGTCGCCTTCCACGCCACCGTATGACTGCTCGAACACCAAGCTCGCGGCAAGCGAGATCGGGACGTCAAGTGCATAGCGCCCCAGAATGAAGCCGGATAATATCAGCACGCCCTTGGAATGGAGCGGACCGCCAAGTGCGACTTCACGCTCGATATCAAGTACCTGTCCGCTGCCAGGACGAACGCGTGCAGTAATGCGGGTTGGCCTGCCGAAACGGAAGCCGCCAAGCTCAAGGATGGAAAGACCGTTGATCTGACCGAGCTCCATTCCTTCGGTCTCTATCAGCGCAAAGCCACGCAGGATCGACTCCTGTGCACGCTCACGCACGCGCGCCATGCGCCTGTCTCTCTCTCTAAGCGCTCTTTCGACATCGTCGCGCTCGATTGCGCTATGCGCTGCTACCTGGCTCCAGAAATCTGCTTCCCTGACAATTTCGACCATGTCGTCAGTAACCAAAGAGAGCTTATCGGCATCATCGGCAAGCCGCGCGGCATGCTCTATGATCCGCTCGATACCGCCTTGCGCCACCGGCCGCAGGCCCTGCTTGGCCACCACATGCGCAAGCTTTTGAGCCAGCGCAGCTTCCGTCTCGTCTGATCGCGGAATGTCCTCGTCGAAGTCCGCCAGTACCTTGAAATATTCTCGAAACTCTGGGTCGTAACTAGAAAGCAGATAATAGAATATCCGCTCTCCGATAAGAATGACTTTGAGGTCAAGCGGAACTGGATCCGGCTCCAGGGAGATCGTACCTGCGAGGCCCATGACGTGGGCGACGTCTTCAATGGTAATCTTCTGTCTGCGAAGCGCGCGCTTGAGAGCAGGCCAGCTGAACGGCTCCGACAGCAGGCTCCTTACGTCGAGGATGAGATATCCACCATTGGCCCTGTGCAGGGCACCAGCCTTGATCAGGCGGAAATCTGTATACAATATCCCCTGCCGTGCGGCGTATTCTGTTCGCCCCATGAGGTTCACAAGCGTCGGGTGTGCTTCTTCTACGACAGGTGCGCGTGGGCTTTTGGCATCCTGGGTAACCAGGATGTTGACCTCATAACGTTCAAACAGAGTTCCCGCGCTGGTTTCATCCGGGCCTTCTCCCTCCGCCTTTCCGATAAAGACTTCTACATTCTCGATGAGATTTTCCCGCACGCGTTCCAGATGCACGATCGCATTGGAAAGATCACCGAGATGTGCCCGGGTTTCGTCGATCGAGTGACCGATGGCAAGCTTGGCGGTTTCCCGATTGAGATCACGAACGCTGTCGCGCAGTTCCTTGTCCCATGCGGGTGCCTGTCGAAGTACTCTTTCGAGTTCCTGCTCAAGCTCCCGGATGTCAGCCTGTACCTTTTCACGCTTGTCGGGTGGCCAGGTGCTGAACTTTTCAGGGGGTACAATCTGTCCTTCATGTACGGGCGCAATGCCAAAGCCCATTGGCGTTCTGACGACCGTAAGCTGCCGCTGCGCCGCCTTTTCCTCGACTGTCGAAAACGCCTCAACCTGCTTCTTGCGAACCGTTTCCTCCGCGGCAGCGCGCCGTGTACGATACTCTTCCTTTTCAAATGCGGCAGGAAGCGCAACCCTGAGATCTGAGATCAGATCATGCATGGCATCGCGGAACTGCGATGCCCGACCAGTAGGAAGTTCAAGGGCGACGGGTTTGTGTGGTTCGTTGAAATTGAATACATAGACAATATCCGGTGGAGCTGCTCTTGCAGCTGCGACCTCGTTCAACATCGATCGAACAGTATCCCGCAGTCCGTTGTCGATTCTTCCGGAAACATAGAGGTTGAATCCGCCATCGTGCAGTCTGGTGCCGAGAGCAATCGCATCTATGGCACGGCTCTGGCCAACGAGTTCGCGCGGACTTGCGATCTCGCTTGTGCTCGCAAAACCCTTCGTGGGCAGCACTGCCCGCC
>JAGWRJ010000825.1 GCA_028869725.1 Alphaproteobacteria bacterium
CCACTTCGCGCTGGTCATTGCTCTCCTGTTTGCCACGAGCGTGCCAAGCTTCGCGCGGGTGATGCCAATGTGCCAATCAGTCGCGATGACGGCGAGTGATTGCATGGATCATGGGGGCACCGCGCATCAAGATTCTGGTCATTCTCGACAAGGCCAGATGGCCCTCGGTTGTTTTTCGACAGCGTGCGTCGGCTCTGTATCGTTGCCGGCCAGCGCGACGGCAGCGTCCCGAGTTCTTTATGTCGCGATGATCTATTATCCGTCGATCTTGCCGCGCCACGCCCGCGTGTGCGCCGCACCGGATGCTCCTCCGCCAAAACCCCTCGTCCTGAGCTGACCGCCTCCCGGCCATCCCGGGCAGGCGGGAGTTACCGCTTTGTCCGGGCGCCGCGGCGTCTAGCCTGATCGTGATCTGCGCCACTCGGTGCTCGATTCCCGGTCTGCGTGGGATTGGATTTCATGCAGGCAGCTTGCAGGCTGCGCCTTCCCTTTGCGCTTGCGTCAAAGGGCTCGCTCGCCACCAGCCTGCCCGAACTGGCGGAAGACCCGTCGCACACTGCGGCAGACGATGTGAACCGGGCTGAGCCACCGAAACGCTACCCCGAGCGGCGCTTCCCACGGGAAGTTGCCGTACCCGCGCGGCAGCGTTTTGCATGTGGGTCGCGGGAATATCCAGGACCAGGCGAAAATTGTCGTTTTGGTTCCCGCTTTGACGGCGGACGCCATGTCACGCACTCAACCGTACGTTAAAATCGGGAGTAAAGCTGCTATGCGAAAAATGGTCGCAATCGGTTTGATCAACCTCGTGCTTGCAACCTCATCCGCTCCGGCCTTTGCGGCATGGGGTGTTCCAGCGCCAAGTTGGTTCCATCACTCATGTGCCTCGCCAGGTGCACGGTTTACCAACTCCGCATATTGCCATGCGCGCCTCGCCCGCAACGCCGTCGGGCGTACGGGGCACCATCACACCGGACGCCATCACGCGGATACGACGCCGAGGGCGCAGAGCCAGTCCCACAGCTACGAGAACGAGTTCAGCAGCTTCGGCGGCGGTAGCGGTTGACGCGGGTTCGCCTCGGTCGTCGCGGATGGGCCAGGGGGTCCCCCTGGCCCAACTCTACCAACCGCCGAGATGACCGGCTCTCGGGGAAGCAAGGCCAGATGAAAGCAGCCATGACTGGATCAATAAAGAACCGAACGGCCCGCGCGAAGCGGAACCTCCGCGGTGGCGCCGACCCGCGTGAGCGCGGCGGCGACCTCGGCGTCGTCAAGGACGTCTCGCGTCGCTCTTGGCGGTGGCGCCGAAGCGTCCGGCCTCCCTCGCCTGCGGCGGCGCGCGGCACTGTGTGGAGGGCAGGGAAGGCCGTCTCGACGAATCGTACACGCGGGCACGCCACCGTAGGCCCGACACTCAAGGCGCAACGATATGTATCCGCGGATGAGCTTCAGGTACTCCAATATGCCCCCAATCTGCCTGCTATCCCGGCCGTACGGGTCAACCCCACGACTGTTTCGGGAGAATGACCGTGAGGTCTCGACAATTTCTTGTTAGCTTGACTGCACTCCTGCTCGGAATCGGCGGGGGCTTCCTGGCAGGCCGATTGCTGCCGGGCGCGCCAGCCGCGTCCGGGACATCGCCGGCGACTGGCCCGGCTCCGGGTGCTTCAGCAGCCCAGGGAACGAAACGCGTTCTGTACTGGGCCGACCCCATGAACCCCCAGATCCATGCAGACCATTCCATGAAGGACAGCATGGGCATGGCTTACATCCCCGTCTACGCTTCGGCGTCAGCGGAGGGAAAAAGCAGAGGCTTGCACATCGATCCCCGTCTGACCCAAAATCTTGGGGTACGCCTCACGACTGCGCAAGTGCGGCCCATGGGTCACGCCCTCCACTCCGTAGGCACCGTGCAGGTGGACCAGAACCGGATCTATACTATTACCCCCCGCTTTTCGGGTTGGATCAAGCGGTTGAATGTTCGCGCCGTGGGTGATGCGGTTTACCGAGGAGAAGTACTTGCCGAAGTCTATTCGCCCGAACTCTACCGTGCCCAGCGGGAGTATTTAATTGCACGGCAACAGAACAGCGCGCCCGGACGATCGGCATTGGTGGCAGCGACCAAGGAAAGATTGCGTCTTTTCGGCATGCCCCGAAGCGCCATGGCGACGCTCGAAAGAACCGGAAAGCCGTTGCGGGATCTGCCCGTCTTGGCTCCCGAAAGCGGTGTTGTCACCACGCTCAACGTCCGCCAGGGGGGCTTTGTGTCTTCCCCAAGCACCTTCTATGAGATCGCGAATCTGGATCGCGTTTGGGTCAATATAGCAGTGTATTCAAATCAGCTTCCCTGGGTACGAATCGGCAACGCCGTACGGCTTCACGCTCCGGCCTATCCGGGAAAAATATGGGAAGGACGCCTGAACTTCCTCTACCCGACCATCGACCCCGAGACGCGCACGCTCACCGCCCGCGTGAGCTTCCCTAATCCCGGCGATGTTCTCCGTCCCGGCATGTACACCAACGCCACCCTGCTGGCGGCTTCGCATCCGGCACTGGCCGTGCCCAGCAACGCGGTACTGCAAACCTCGGAGGGCAATTATGCGATGCTGGCCCAGGGCCAAGGGCACTTCCTGCCCGTCGAGGTGGCATTAGGTCCGGAAGCAGATGGCTGGGTGGAAGTCCGCAAAGGACTGAAAGCCGGCGATAAGGTGGTGGAAAGTGCTCAATTCCTCCTTTATTCAGAGTCCCAGTTCCAATCTGTAAAAGCTCGCATGCTCGGCGGCGGCGCGCCGCCCAAGGAAGGCGCGTTGGTCAATACACCTGCCGGCACCCCACAACCTGGTCCCGGCGAGCGGCAGACTTCTCCATCCCCAGGCAGTTCCGTGCCGCCCAGCCCCGCCGCTACGCCGCCCTCCGCTGGCGCGCAAGGCGGCTCCATGCCCGGCATGAATATGGCTCCGGCCGGAGCGCATCATGATTAGGAGGCTTATCGGCTGGTGCGTGGATAATCGCACATTGACCGTCATCGGCGCGTTGATCCTTTTGGGAGGCGGCGTTTTGGCACTGCTCAACACGCCGCTGGAGGCTATCCCCGATATCTCTCCCACCGAGGTCATCATCAAGACCTCCTATCCCGGGCAGGCACCGCAAGTCGTCCAGGATCAGGTGACTTATCCGCTCGAAACCGCTCTGCAATCGGTGCCCGGCGCCTACGCGGTGCGCGGCTATTCCATGTTCGGCGCCTCATTTGTCTACGTTATTTTCAAAGGAGGAACCAACATATACCACGCGCGTGACCTTGTTCTGCAATACCTCAGTCACGTGCAATCAAAGCTCCCCCCTGGGGTCGTCCCGGCCTTGGGGCCAAACAGCACCGGCGTCGACTGGATATATGAATACGTCCTCACCGACTCCAGCGGCACGCTCGGCATCGAGCAACTCACTACTTTGCAAAATTGGTTCATCAAATTTCAACTGCAGGGAATCCCCGGCGTAGCGGAAGACGCCACCGTCGGCGGCTTGGTCAAGGAATACCAGGTGGTGGTCAACCCACAGGCTCTACTCGCCTACAATATCACTTTGCCTCAAGTTGAGTCGGCGATTCGTGCAGCCAACGGCGAGACCAGCGGATCGGCGGTGGACATGGGTGGGGCCACCTATATGGTGCGCACCACGGGCTATATCCGTTCGCTCAAGGACTTGGAAAACGTCCCGCTCGCGGCCCGCAAAGGCGTCCCCATCACTTTGCGGGACATCGCCCGCATTCAATTCGGGCCAGAACTGCCTAACGGCGCCGCCGAACTCAACGGCCAAGGCGCCGTGGTGGGCGGAATCGTGATGATGAATGCAGGAGCGAACGGCTATGCGATCATCCACAGCATCAAAGAAAAAATCAAAGTTATCCAACGGTCGCTGCCGCCTGGCGTGAAGATTGTCACCACCTACAGTCAGGCACCTTTAATCCGACGCGCCATTTCTACCTTAAACGAAAAACTTCTGGAAGAATCGCTAATCGTCACCCTCGTTTCTTTCCTGTTTCTCTTGCGCGCACGTTCGGCGCTGGTCGCCATGGGCGCGCTGCCGTTGGGAATTCTGGCAGCCTTCCTAATTATGTGGGCGCAGGGCCTGCCCGCCAACATCATGTCGATGGGCGGCATCGCCATCGCAATCGGCGCGATGATGGATGCGACGGTGGTGATGATCGAAAACATGCACAAGCACCTTGAGCGAAGTCCCGGCGCTGATCCCTGGGCCACAGCCCGGCTGGCGGCGGAGGAAGTCGGGCCGTCGCTGTTTTTCTCCTTGTTGATCATTGCTGTCTCCTTCGTGCCGGTCTTCGCTCTTGGCGGCGAGGAGGGCAAACTGTTCCAACCGCTGGCGTTCACCAAGACCTACGCCATGGCGTCGGCTGCGGTCCTTTCGGTCACCCTGGTGCCGATCCTCATGGCTTGGTTTATCCGCGGTCGTATCCGCCCAGAGGGACAAAATCCGGTGAACCGGCTGCTTGCCTTTCTCTACCGACCGCTGATCCATAGCGTGCTGCGCGCCCCATGGATCGTGGTGGCGCTCGGCCTGCTGGCCGTTTCAAGCCTGTATTTGCCTTGGGAGCGTCTCAGTTCGGAGTTCATGCCGCCATTGAACGAAGGAACCTTGCTTTATATGCCGGTGGCGCAAGATCCCTCCATCACCATCGGTCAGTCGGCTGCAATTTTGCAGCAAACGGATCGCATCATCAGGACCTTCCCCGAGGTGGAGAGCGTCTTCGGCAAGGCTGGTCGAGCGGAAAGCGCCACCGATCCGAACCAAATTTATATGTTCATGACGGTTGTAAACTTGAAAGACCGCGCGGCGTGGCCGGCCGGGATGACGACCCGCAAGCTCGAAGCCGACATGAATCGCGCCCTGCGGATCCCCGGCGTATCCAACACCTGGACTCAGCCGATTAAGGGCCAGGTGGACATGTCCACTACGGGTTTGCAGACCCCGCTGGGAATCAAAG
>JAGWRJ010000826.1 GCA_028869725.1 Alphaproteobacteria bacterium
AGGACGTTCGATCTTCGAGGTCGCAGAGACCGCGATTCTGCGCGGGCTGGGCTACCCGCGCGCATACCTCGATTTTGAGACCATCTCGACCCCGGTGCCCGAATGCGTTGGCACCCACCCGTATGAGCAACTGCCATTCCAATGGTCCGTGCACGTCGAGCAATCCAAAGACGTAGTTAATCATTACGAGTGTCTGCAGTTGGAGGCGTTTGGGGACTTTGCCGCCCAAGCGGATGCGCTGATTCGCGCCATTCCGGCGGTAGGTCCAGTAATCGCCTACAACGCCGGCTTCGAAGCCACGGTTTTGAAATGCCTGAGCAGGTTGGTACCGACCCGTCGCTCAGAACTCGACTCGATCGCCAGCCGACTGCTCGACCTATTGCCGATTACCCGTAATGCCTATTACCACCCGGACATGCGCGGCCACTGGTCGATCAAGGCGGTAATGCCGACCATTTGCGGCTCGCTCGCGTACGATACCCTTGAGGAAGTCGCAGAGGGTGAATCCGCCCAGCGCGCGTTCCTCGAGCTACGCAGTCCTGGCATCGTCCCTGAACGCGCCGCAAAACTGCGCAATGCCCTGCTGCGCTATTGCCGCCGAGATACCTGGGTGATGGTCGTATTGCTGCGCTTTCTCTGCGGGGCCGAGATCGACGGCGAGAACGGCCTCGAGGAAATCGAGCGATGAAAATCCGCAATCGAACTGCGACCGAGTGCGGCTACCAGCCGTGATCAGATCAGGAAATGCGCTCTCGCCGGAACTTCGCGAAGATGCTGAAGCAGACGATGCAGCTCAGTGGCAACATGAAGCTGATCGGGACGCTCGCGAGCAAATACGATCGCGTGTTCCAGGACACCAGCAAGATCCGCAACAGCGTCCCTTTCAGCGCACTCGACTTCCTGGGTGGCGTGGTCGGCGGAGCGGTGCACTGGCCGTATGCGACGGCCATTGCGGCTCGCCCGCTCGCTCGCGGGGCGCTGGAGTCAAACAGGTATCAGGACCAGCTGACCGGCACGCCTCACGTCAAGGCGCCTTTGACGCCTCTCCATTCCGTCGTAAGACGCGCGGCGCGTCCTCTACCACTGATGGGGGCACAGGCCCAACCCACACTGAGAAAAAATGCCGGTCAAGCCATCTATTGAACCGCTTGGGCGTACACACGTAGATCAGATCGACCAAAAGCCACAGCATCGAGAAGTACCAGAGGATCCACAGCAGGTACTGGACCGCGTAGGCGATCAGCACGATCGTCGCGCGGATCCAGAACGGCCAAGACTGAATGCGATTCTTAGGAGTCATGCGAGTGTTATGGCACCGCCACTCCCACCTTTCAACCCACCTTGGATGGCCGCGGTGCAACAGGCGTATCAGAATACGCCTCCGATGCTGTCCGTCATCCTGCCACCTTGGCTAGGGCAAGGCATTGCCCGCGGCATGATCGGTTTCGGCGCCGCCCGGAGAACGTCCTGCGCAACGATGTGGCATGCGCGCTGATCGGGCTCGCGCAACATTTCGGAGTCGCGCAGCCTGGAGCGCAGGCGGCCTACGATCAGTCCACTGATCGGGACCAGTCGCTTTTCGACCAGAACCAAGGCGTCGCTCCGTGGTTCGCGAAAACGGCCGGCGAAGCAACGACGATTCTCCCGGTCGATTTGGTCGCGGACGGCGCGATGCAGGGCATCGGGCGAAAGTTCGGGCTCGACCAGATCGCGGAGGGTTCGCCTTCAGCGATTAGGCGGCTGGCCGCCAAGGCAGCGCCCGGATCCGCTTCCGGCGGGTTGCTCGGTGCACTCTCGCCGGACGATCGACGGATGGGCGCGTTCCTGGGCGCTGCAATTCCGGTCGCCGGCCTGATGGGCGGCCTACTTGGTCACGGCTCCGTATCGATGGCGCGAGCCGCGGGTATTCCTGAGGAGATCGCGAATCTCGTGGAGCATACAGCGCCGCAGGCGATACAGCGCGCGATGCAGGACTATCATGATGCGATGCCGGACTGCCCGGACGACCTCACCAGCGTGCCGGCCGACGTGGTCAAACACGCAGCCAAAACGCCGGTGGCTCGAGTCCTGAAGAAAGCTGGTCTGGCTCTATCTTCCCACCCGGATCCCGAAGATGCGGCGGCGCAGCCGGCTCCGAAAACCCGGGTCTGCCCATTTCGCGACAAAGGCGGAAACAGCGTATAGCACCAGCTTCTGCAGAAGCACTATCAGGAACAAACCGGCAAATTCGAGCAGAGTGATCAGCATGGCCACATTCTCCCATAGGAGATTAGCAGATCAGGAAATGCGCTCTCGCCGGAACTCTCTCTGCAGCGACCGATAGATCGTGACGCGACCGACGCTGAGCAGGGACGCGACGTCCTGAACCCGCTTTCCACTTTCGATGAGCTGCCGCGCGTG
>JAGWRJ010000827.1 GCA_028869725.1 Alphaproteobacteria bacterium
CTCGCACCGGCCGTCATCGGCCTCGACCCGACAAACCATGCTGCCGTGTATGACACCATGGACACGGTTCTCATGGGGCACGCCTACGCCAAAAGCCCGATCGACGTCGCCTGCTGGGACCTTACGGGCAAGGCTTGGGGTGCCAGCGTGGCGCAAATGCTGGGTGGCGTCCGCCAGCAGCGGTTTCCCTTATACTTTGCCGTCCCGCTCGGGACCCCGGAGCAGATGACAAGCTATGTACTGGCGCGTCGCGCGGAAGGCATTCACCGCTTCCAGCTGAAGATCGGAGGCGATCCGACCATGGACAGTATCCGGGCCAGACACATTATCGACAGCACAGGGCCGGAAGATCTGGTTATCGGTGACGCAAACTGCGGATGGAGGTTGAACGAAGCCCTGATTGCGGCGCGTGCGATGGAAAGCCTGCCGCGGTTCTACCTCGAGCAGCCCTGTCCCACCATGGAAGAGTGCATCGAGGTGCGCCGGCACACCTCGCTTCCGATGGTCTATGATGAAGTCGTGAGCGACGTCGGCACCCTGATCCGCGCCGTGCGGGACGGGGGTGCTGGAGCCATAAACCTGAAAGTATCCAAGGTCGGGGGGCTGACCAAAGCCAAGCTGATACGGGATCTGGCGCAGGAGCTGGGTGTCCAGCTCACTGTCGAGGACACCTGGGGCGGAGATATCGTATCGGCGGCTTCCGCGCACATCGCAGCATCGACGAGGGAACGGTCGCTGCTGAGCGTGTCGTTCATGAATGACTGGACCAACGAACACGTCGCCGGATATCAGCCGCGCAGCAAGGACGGGTTCGGTTCCGTGCCGAGCGGGCCGGGACTGGGGATAAAGGTCGAGACCGCGGTACTCGGCACGCCCTTGTTCCGCTGCGGGAAGTGATGCGTTTACCGCCGAACGCTTGTACTGCCGTATGCTGAGCGCGGTGCGATGCGTGCAGCTCTGCCGGCATCGGTGCGCTTCCTGCCACCTCAGCGCGGCACTGCCGTACCCGAAGCAGTCTTGAGCAGCGACAGCAGTCCCTGCAACAGTTCATCCGGTCGCGGCGGGCAGCCTGGGATCCGTAGATCGACCGGAAGTACGCTGGATACGCCACCAACAACGGCATAGCTGTCTGCGAACATGCCACCATCGCCGGCGCAATCACCCACCGCGATTACCCATTTGGGGTCCGGCGTTGCATGATAGGTTCGCTCCAGTGCCACGCGCATATTGGCCGTAACAGGTCCGGTGACGAAAAGAACGTCGGCGTGTCGGGGAGAGGCCACAAACCTCAACCCAAACCGCTCCAGATCGTAGAACGCATTGCTGAGGGCGGCGATTTCGAGCTCGCAGCCATTGCAGGACCCGGCATCGACGACGCGGATCGCCAGACTGCGACCAAGGCGCCGCTGTGCCATACTGTCCAGCTCCTGCGCCAGCTCGGCAAGCCGGGCGTCGGAAAGGGGTGCAATTGGCTCGCTGAGCGGCCTGCTGATGAGGCTTTTGAACAATAATCTGCGCATCGTCACCTCACAGATCGTGCCCGGAATAGGAACAGTTGAAGGATTTATTGCAGAGTGGGAAATCGGCCACGATGTTGCCTTCAATGGCCGCTTCAAGCAGCGGCCACTGGAACCAGGACGGATCGCGCAGATGGCAGCGTGCCACATGTCCGCGCCCGTCAAGCCGGACCCAGACAAGAATATCCCCACGAAAGCCCTCAACGAGGCCATACCCCTCGCCTGCCCGGGCGGGCAGCGGAGCACCAAGCGCGCCGTCCCAATCGCATGCCAGAATCTGTTCGATCAGTCCGAGGCTCTGTTCGACTTCGCGGATGCGGATCCAGACCCTTGCATCGACGTCACCTGCAGCAAGAACCGGAACCTCAAAGACCAGCCGGTCATAAGGCGGATAGGCAAAATTTCGCCTTGCGTCGAAGCTGCGGCCACTGGCCCGACCGACATAGCCGCCCGCTGCGAACTGCTGCGCAAGCTCCAGTCTGACGATGCCGGTACCAACGGTCCGGTCCTGAAGTGACGCGGTGTTGTCGTAAAGTTCGACGAGCGCCGGAAATTGCCGCCGGATCACGTCGAGGAGGTCCCTCAGTTGCGCATGTGCAGAGGCCGGCAGGTCGGCGCGGACGCCTCCTGGTATGACGAGATCGCGCATCAGCCGGTGACCAAAACAGCTCAGGGCGGTACGCAGAACCTGTTCGCGCAGGATGGCACAGTGGGCATTCAGCAGGGCAAAGCCTGCATCGTTACAGATGGCGCCAATATCCCCCAGATGATTGGCAAGACGCTCCAGCTCGGCCATCAGGGCGCGCAGCCACTGGGCGCGCTCCGGCGCTTCAATGCCGAGAGCCGCCTCGGCCGCACGGGCAAAGGCGTAGGCATAGGCGACGGTGCTGTCGCCCGAGGTGCGGCCGGCGAGCTTGGCGGCCCGGGCTATGTCCGCACCGCACATCAGGCCCTCGATGCCCTTGTGGACATAGCCGAGGCGCTCCTCGAGAC
>JAGWRJ010000828.1 GCA_028869725.1 Alphaproteobacteria bacterium
ATTGCCATTGTCGATGACCTGGTCGAGAGCGGCGTCAAAATACGAACGGCAGCGTCCACCCGCCTGATTGGCGCCCTCGATCAGGGTTATAGTGGCACCAAGCTCGGCCAGGTGCACCGCCGCGCTAAGGCCGGCGAGCCCTGCGCCAATCACGTAGACACGTCCTGAACTCATCTGGACAGTCCGTTGGCAAGCACGATCTGAGCCAGTTTCAGCTTGGAGAGGGAGACGCGATGGCGCGGCGCCTGCCAGCCCGTGTGTTCCATCTCCGTCAGAATCTGGGAATAAACAGCTCCCATCAGCCGCGGTGTAGCGATGCGGCCTTTGGGCCTTAGAGCCATCAGGCGCTGCGCGTTTGCATAATGACGATGCGCCAGCGCCGCCAGCTGACGGCAGGCGTTGTCGAGCCGGGGATCGGCCAGCACTGCGGCCGGATCGCGACTGGTGATGCCGGCAGTATCGAGCGCGTCGCACGGCAGGTACAGGCGGCCCAGCTGGGCGTCCTCATCGAGATCGCGCAGAATGTTGGTGAGCTGCAGGGCCCGCCCCAGATCATGGGCGAGGGCAAAGCCTTGCTCTTCGTTCATCCCGAACACCTTGACCGACAGTCGGCCCACGGCACTGGCCACCCGGTCGCAATAAAGATCCAGCGTAGCAGGCTCCGGCGCCACGATGTCTTCGCGTACGTCCATTTCCATGCCATCGATCACGGCAAGAAAATCGTCGAGGCGCAGCGCGAACTGCCGTACGGGCTGGACCAGAAATCCCAGCCTGGTGGGAGGCGTTCCGGCATAAAGGCTGGCAAGATCCGCGCGCCATTCGTTCAGTGCTGCCTGCCGCTCGCTGCGTGTGCCGCGGCCGTCATCGGCGATGTCGTCGACTGCGCGGCAGAATGCATAGATGGCAAACATCGCCTCACGCTGTGCGGCTGGCATCAGGCGCATGGCCAGATAGAACGAACTTCTGGCGGCCTTCTGCTGGACGGAGGCGAACTGCGCGTCAGGCGCCTCATTTTGTATCGTTGCGTTCATTGTCGATCACGCGCGAATTGCCAGGAGCTGCGGCTCAGCCGCTGGCTGGTAAAGCGCAGCCCCGCGCTCAAGACGAGCGGTACGAGCTCCAGTGCGTTGTGATGCACGCGTTCACTCAATGGATCCCGACGCAGCAGCTTCGCCGTCAGGTCCTGCGCTAGCTCATGGATGATCGCGACCTCCAGAGAAAGACGACGATCGCGTATCTGGCCGGAAAAAGGTCTGGCATAGGCGAGCAGCTGGGAGGTACGTCGCGCCAAAGATTTTATGACGCGCTCCAGAGCGGGTGTCGCTCGCGGCTCCATCAGCGCTTCGGGGCCAATCCCCTCGGCCCAGAGTGCTTCCATGGGAATGTAGACGCGGTCGAGATCGCGGTGATCTTTTTTGCAGTCCTGCAGATGGTTGATGACCTGAAGTGCCGCGCACAGAGCGTCATTGGCCGGCCAGGTTCCTGGATCCTCGCCGTGCACCTCAAGCACGAAGCGGCCAACGGGCATGGCGGAATACCGGCAGTAATCCATCAAGGCGTTCCAGTCGCGATAGCGCAACTGCGTCACATCGCGCCGGAAGGCCTCGAGCAGATCAAGCCCGTGCTGGAGCGATAGACCGCGGGAGGCCGCAATTTCCCGCAGGCGCACCGCCTGGGCAACGGCCTGGCTCTCCCCGAGCAGGCTGGTGCGGAATTCCTCAAGCAGTCTCAGTTTGTCTTCGGCCGGAGCGGTGGGGTGATCGGCAATGTCATCCGCCGCCCTGGCAAAGGCGTAAAATGCCTGAATGGCCGGACGGTGTTGCTTGCGGATCAGAAGCGAGGCGACGGGAAAATTCTCATCACCGGCTCCTTTCCCGGACTGAAGTTCCGCTGCGGAAATGCTCATGACTGTCCCATCGCCTGGGCGCGACCTTTCCACATGCCGCCCCGCCCCCGCCAGTGCTGGACCGCTGAGTCCAGCGTGAAGACGGCATATAGAAGACCGATTGCCGGCAGGGCCAGCCCCCAAAGCGGAGTTCGGCCATAAAAGCGCAGCATCGGTCGGAAGGAGGCAGCCATCAGTCCGTAGGCGGCGGCTGCCGCCGTCCAGCTGCTGTCCGGTGCCAGCAGCGTATAAAGAGGCGGGCTCAGAAACATCAGGACCAGCCCGAGCAATGTGCCGGCGAGCAACAGGGGGTTGTAGCCGAGCTGGGCATAGGCCGAGCGGGCAACCATCCGACGGATCTCGGCCATCCTGCGGTAGGGGCGGATTGACTGCGCCCGGTTGGTCAGGCCCAGCCAGATCGGCCCTTGCGCTTTCATGAGCCGCCCCATGGCGCAGTCATCAATGATTTCGCCGCGAATGGCCTCTATACCGCCCGCTGCCTCGAGCGCGGGGCGACGAATCAGCATGCAACCTCCAGCTGCAGCCGCAACTTTTCTCCGAACATTGTTCACCCAACTGAACGGGTATAACATTTCGAAAAAGTAGACAAAGGCCGGGATGAACAGACGTTCCGGCCAGGTGCTGCAATGCAGCCTGGCCATGAGAGAGGTGAGGACAAGGCCACCAGCTTCCGCGCGGCGAACCAGTTCGGCCAGATTGTCCGGCGTATGGCGAATGTCAGCGTCGGTCAGCCACAGATAGTCGCTTGGCTCCCGGGCTGCCTCCGTGATTCCCTGATGCACCGCCCATAATTTGCCCGTCCAGCCGGAGGGGCGCGCACTGCCCGTGAGGATCCTGAGGCGATCCTCAGCTTCCAGCGCCAGCGCCAGCGCCTGCGCCTGCGCCCGGGTTGCATCCGTGCTCTCATCGTCCACCAGCAGAATGCGAAAGCGCCCCGGATAATCCTGCGCGATGAGGCTCGACAGGGTGGCCGCGATTACATCCGCTTCGTTGCGCGCAGGTACGATCGCGGTGACAGAGGGCCAGACAGCCGGCGCCGATTGCGGAGCATGCCGGTCATCACGCTCCAGCGCTTGCCAGAACAGGCCGCGGAACAGAAGCAGATAGAGCCAGATTGCCAGTGGCAATCCACCGAAAAGCATATCGCGCAGCGCGGACCAGATCACGTCAGATATCCCTGGGCGTGGAACCAGGCCAATGCGTCGCGCAAGGCCTCCTGATAGGGACGCGCCTGATAGCCCAGCTCCGCTGCCGCCTTGGCGTAGGAAAAGAACATATGCTGGCGGGACATGGCCAGTGCATCGCGCGTGACAAAGGGCTCCTTGCCGCTCAGGGCCGCTGCCGCTTCGGCCAGCAGTGCAATGGGGTAAAGCGGTACGCGCGGCAGACGGATGGCCGGTGGCCTGCGACCGGTCATGTGTGCGATCTCTGCCAGCATCTGCTGCAGGGTCGCATTCTGACCGCCCAGAATATAAGTCTCGCCGACGCGGCCATGGGCACGGGCGCGCAAATGACCTTCTGCAACGTCGTCCACGTGCACAAGATTAAGGCCGGTGTCGACGAACGCAGGGATGCGTCCACGCGCTGCTTCCACAATGATGCGCCCGGTTGGTGTCGGGCGCACGTCGCGCGGTCCTATGGGCGTAGACGGGCTGACCAGAACCACCGGCAGGCCCTGTGCTGCATATTCCTCCACGAGCCGCTCGGCTGCCACCTTGCTCTTCTTGTAGGCGCCGATGGCGGTGTCGAAGGATGCCCGATTCCGTTCGTCGGCATCGCCTCCGTCCGAGCGAGGTTTTAGCGTCGCCACCGAGGACGTGTACACGATCCGTCGCACGCCGGCCTGTTTTGCGGCGTCCAGCACATTGCGCGTGCCTTCACGGTTGTTGGCGATGATCTCTTCGGGATTGCGCGCCCACAGCCGATAATCCGCTGCGACATGAAAGAGATCCTCGCAGCCATCCATGGCACGGCGCAGCGATGCCGGATCCTTAAGGTCCCCGAGTACGATCTCGCAACCCAGTCCCTGCAGATTGGTTTTGGGGCTCGTGGAACGGGCCAAGGCGCGCACCTCCTCGCCGCGGGCCAGCAGGGCACGCACTACGGCCGAGCCCACGAAACCTGATGCACCGGTGACGAGGACCCGGCTCATCCTTGAACCCTGGCCCGTCGTTCCGCCCGCAGGCGGGCAGCAAAGCCGCCTTCAGCCAACTGCCAGGCAAGAAGTATCGGCGCGCCGTCGGCGATCTGCTGCGCCCGCCGCAGCAGCGAAAGGGCAAGCCCGATGTCAGCGGGCATCCCGAACAGCGGCATCAGAACTGCATAGCCGGCTTCCTGCACACCGATCGCACCAGGTACAAAAACCGCTGCGCTGCGTAAGGCACACATCAGGCTTTCAATCGCGACCGCATCGGAAAACACCACATGCCGGCCCATCAGCCTCAGCGCCAGCCAGGTTATTACCGCGCCTGCAATCCATCCGCAGAAATGAATGACGAAGCTTGCCACCATACGTCGCGGCTGCGCGTGAACCTGGGCGACGAGGCGATGAATATCGCCCGCATAATGGGCGGTCTTTGGCAAAAACCGCGCCGTAATGCGTTCCAGAGCGTCAAAACCGCGCCGCTGGGCAACCACAAATCCGCCTGCGCCCAGTAGACCGAGGACAATTGCCGCCGTCGCGGCCTCGAGAATGTCCAACTGGCGGCCTTCCAGCGGCAACGTCACGACGAGAATGAGCAACCCGCCGACGATAAAGCAAATCTGAGAGACCATTTCGAGGGTCACATCGACAACCATCGTGGCAAGTCCCACGGTGAGTGGAAGCCCACGCAAGGTAGCGGCCCGTGCACCGATCAGCATTCCGCCAAGCTGTGAGAAAGGCAGAACGTCGCCTGCGGAATCGCGCACTGCCCGCGCCCAGAAGAAGGTGAGGAGACGGCGTGCGCCATGCTCTGGAACAATGAGATACCAGGCGCTGCCCAGCAGCATGAAATTCGCCAGACCCAGCAGGCACAGGGCACCAAAGCCGGTCCAGCCGATATGCGCTACGGCATGCCATATCGAATCAAAGCCGACGAACACGACGAGATAGGCAGCGCCCGCAAAGCCGGCGAGCGCTGCAAGAAGAACACCGAGTTTCACGCTGTCTCCTGAAGACTGGATCTGCTTATGCTCGAACTTTTTCCGTCACGCGCAGCATGCGCTGCCAGAGCCGTACCAGGCTGGGCACCAGGCGTGGACGCAACAGGCGCGGATCGTAGACGCCCAGCCGCCGCTCGTTTTCGGCCAGGCACAGATCCATCAGTTCCCGTATCGATACGTCTACTCCAAGGTCTTTCGCGCCCGTCACGGTGAAATTGTTGTCCTGACCATTGGCCAGATCATTGCCAAGGCTGATGCGCTCGTAGATCAGAAACGCCCATACCGCAGCGATCTTGAGGGCAAACCAGGGTCGCCGCCACAATGGCATGGTACGGCGATGCCAGGCCACCCAGTTTACAAAGAACAATATGTGCCGTCCTTCCTCGCGCATCACCGGTTCAAAGGTATCGACCAGTTCGGGAGGGAAAAATCCTGAGCGCTTCGCCAGTTCAAACAGGCCGAAGGCAAAGAAACTGTCGATGCATTCGCTGTAGCCGGTAACCATGAAAGCCCATTCCGGATCGCGCGGCGTTACATATTCGGGCTCCGGAGCCAGGTTGATGCCATAGGCCTCGACCATATTGTGCAACACATGTTTGTGCCGCTTCTCTTCGTAGGCGTTCAGTTCGATTGCCCGCCGCAAAAGGGGATCACCAACCATTTCGCCATAGGCCGCCACACGCAGACCAGCCTTGCCCTCGGTCTGAACCGCAATATCCCAGATCGGTAGTGAGACGACCTTGCGCTGCGTATCCTCCGGCAGGGTCGGCCAGTCGATCAGGGCCGGCCGATAGGGATCAAAGGTTGCCAGCAATGTATGGCAGAACAAATTCTTGTGCGCTTCGCTGCCCAGCCGCACAGGCCCCGGTCCTGGAGGATCACCAGCGCCCAGGGCCAGGGAGACGGGAATGTTGAGGGAGATGTTCCCCATAATGTTACCCTTCTGCGTCTATGGACAGCTCGGTTTGCCCAATCTGGCCGCCCTGTCTGGATTATATCCGATCGTTCACCTTGGGTGAAAAGGGACGAAAGGGCGCGGTGTCGCGCATCAAAAATCCACAAAGCCACCACGTCTTATTGCCGGATCAGCAGCCAGACGGGCGACCTCGGCATCGCACAGCGCGGCCAGCTCTTCGGCATAGGCATAGCCGTCCGCAGCTCCCAGGAAGCCGCCGCGCGTGGCCGGATGCAAATAAATCTCACTGAGGCCGTCCGGCAGATGGGCGATGAGGCCGGCGAGCCGTGTGCGCGTCATGGCTCCCGACCAGGCGAGGCCAAAGACATGATCCGGGATCAAAAGACCTGCCCGGGCTATACGGTTGCGCACCAGCTTGGCCCAGGGGGCGGTCACCCACGCCGGTGGCGGTGGCGTCTGCCCCGGTTCGGCCGCGACCAGCACATGGCGTGGCTCCTGGGGCACGCGCATCGCACGCATGCCATAGCGTTTGCCGATCTTCAAAATCAGTCCGGCGATGGTCGGATGCAGATGGAAGTGCTTGTGGGTGTTGACATGGTCAAGGCGCAGCCCGCATAGGCGAAAGGCTTCAAACTGCGCCGCGATTTCATGAGCCAGCTGGCGGCGCACCGCCGGCCGCAAGAACATCTCGGCGCCAACCACCGCCATGTCGGTACGGAACCAGCCGTTGTGGTCTACCAGATCGGGAATCGCAGCCGGCGGCAGCATGGGCTTGCCTTCGACGAGAACGATGTGCAGCCCGACACGCAGTTTGGGAAGGCGGCGGGCGCGTGCCACCGCGTCGGTGACAAAAGGCGCTCCGACCATCAGGCTTGCCGCGGACAGCACGCCATGGCAATGGGCGCGCTCGACCGCTTCGTTCACCTCGAATGCGGCGCCGAAATCGTCAGCATTGACTATGAGGCCTTTCATATCCCGGCCTCATCGCCTGTCGTCACGCCGCGTGGCGCCGTTCGCGCAGAAACTGGAAGAATTCCACGCCTTCGCGCAAACGCCGCTTCATCATGTCGGTTGAGCGCACCATCTCGCCGACGATCGAGGCGATCTTGGTCGGCCGGAAATAGAACTGTCTGTAGAAATCTTCGAGCGAGTCAAAAATCTGCTTATGGCTCAGGTGCGGATAGTGCAACGGCGCGATCTGGATGCCGTGCTCGTCCACCAGTTCCGCGTTGGCCGCATCGAGCCAGCCGTTCTGCACAGCCTGATTATAGAGAAACGTACCGGGATAGGGAGCGGCGAGCGAGACCTGGATGGTATGGGGATTGATGCGCTTGGCGAATTCCACGGTTTCACGAATGGTCTCCGTGGTCTCGCCGGGAAGGCCGAGGATAAAGGTGCCATGGATCGTGATCCCAAGATCATGACAGTCCTTGGTGAACCGCTCGGCAACTTCGATCCGCATGCCCTTCTTGATGTTGTGAAGTATCTGTTGATTGCCGCTCTCATAACCCACCAGCAGCAGCCGCAGGCCACCTTCTCTCAGCTTTTCCAGCGTCTTACGTGGCACATTGGCCTTGGCGTTGCATGACCAGGTGACGCCGAGTTTGCCGAGCTCCTTGGCGATTGCCTCGGCTCGAGGAGCGTCGTCGGTGAAGGTGTCGTCGTCGAAGAAGAACTCTTTGACCTGAGGAAATGTCTGCTTGGCGTATTTGATCTCTTCGATCACGTGCTCGACACTGCGCGTACGGTACCGGTGACCACCAACGGTCTGTGGCCAGAGACAGAAGGTGCAGCGCGATTTGCAGCCGCGTCCGGTGTAGATCGAGATATAGGGATGCTTGAGGTACCCGATGAAGTAGTCTTCGATGCGCAGGTCGCGCTTGTAGACCGGGGACACGAAGGGCAGAGAGTCCATGTTTTCGATCATCGGCCGATCGTCATTGTGTACGATCGCCCCGCTGCGCGTGCGGTAGGAAATTCCCTTGATGTCCGCGAGCGGAATTTCGTCGGCTACATCCTTGATGGTGAAATCGAATTCATTGCGCGCCACGTAATCAACGACCGGTCCTTCGCGCAGGCTGGCCTCGGCATTGACCGCGACTTTGGCGCCGATCATTCCAACCAGAAGTCCGGGATTGGCGGCTTTGAGCGCTTCGATCACCTTCACGTCTGATTTGAACGAAGGAACCGAAGTGTGAACGACCACGTGGTCGAAGTCTTTGGCCTGCGCCACAACCTCGTCCAGGCGGATCCCCGCGGGCGGTGCATCAATCAGCTTGGACCCTTCTACCAGGGCAGCGGGCTGGGCGAGCCAGGTGGGAAACCAGAATGACTTGATTTCACGTTTTGCCTGGTAGCGCGAACCTGCACCGCCATCGAAACCATCAAAGGAAGGGGCCTGGAGGAAAAGCGTGCGCAGCATGAAACACCTAAAGATGACATCAAGACATTGCCCCATCGCGCCCCACGCGCAGACGGGCGCCCCGCCAGCGCACTGCCGAACCGGACAGCGAGCCAAGGAACAGGGCAAAAGATAACACGTCGCGCAGGGGCAGTGCCCACGCGGGACCGGCTTGGCGACCGACTATATGGTCTATCCGGGCCTTCAGGAAAAGACGGGCGGCCAGAATAGTTGCCAATCCCGCAATCGCTGTAGGGGTAAAGTCAGCCAAAGTGGCACCAATCAGTCCGAGGGGCAGTGCGTGGGTGACAAAGCTGCCCCAATGGCCGCGTGGATCGATGGTCCGGATGGTTCTCGCCCAGCGCAGTTCATGGGCAATCAGGTCTTTGAACCCTGCCTCACTGCCATAATGGCGCAGGATGACCGGCGGATAGGCGATGCGCAGGCCCAAAGTCCTGACGGCGCGGCCGATTTCGTAGTCGTCAGCCAGCAGATTGGCGAACCGGGCAAAGCCGCCAATGCGGGCAAGTGTCTGTCGGCGTAGTGCCATGGTGGAGCCGAAGCAGGGTGTGGCAAGGTGAAAGCCGATGCCCACAGCTGCATTGGGAAGAAAATTGTAGCTGACAGCCATGGCGGCCAGGCGGGACCAGGCCCCTCTGCGGCCCTCGCCCGCATAAAGGCAGGTGACAACACCGACATCTGACCCGCTGAGCGAGGCCACGACGAGACTGAGCCAGTTACCTGGCACCTCCATGTCGCTGTCGGCAAGCACGAGGGTGTCGTGTTCGACCGCCGCCATCATGTTGATCAGGTTGGAGACCTTGGCGTTGCTGCCATGACTTTTGGGGCTGCTGACAAGCGCAATATTATGATGCGGATGGCTCTGCTTTAGCCGCTCCACTATCGCGCACGCAGGGTCATCGGCCGCGTGGACCCCGAATACGAACTGCGTGGGGCCGCCATAATCCTGTTTCAGCGTGCTCGTCAGAGCTGTTTCAAGGCCCGCTTCAGCGCCATAAAGTGGCTTCAGCACACTGACGGCAGGAGCAGGCTGAGGCGGAGGATCCGGCCTTCGGGCCATCATGCGCGTCAGCAGGGCTGCGGCTGCCACCATATACAGTCCACCGGCGATGGCAGTGGCAAGAACGATCCAGCCTACGATATGGCAAAATAGCAAAATGGCCCACTTTGGCAGGAGCGACGGTCCGGCTTAGCACAGCGGAACACCCAACTCGACAGGCTGATGCCTGCCCTGCGACTACGCGCCCGCGGCTAGCGACGAGGTACCATTATCACGTGCGAATTCGGCAGTCCTGCTTCAGCCGAACAAATCCCAGAAGCAGAGCTCGCGCGTGCCTGTGCGTCGTTCGGCCGGGCGGCGCCTTAGCAGTTCCGATTGCAGCTCAGCCGCCGCCTGGCACCAGTGGGCGACGGCGCGTCCTTCCGGCCGCCCCTCGCGCTCCCAGATCTGGTAACTGCGACGTGCGATCTGTTCCTGGGTTGGCGCCGCTTCGGCGTCATCGGAGGTTCGCGATTTCAGCTCCAGGGACATCGGTATTCCTTTCGCTCACAACGTGCCTTGCCCCCGAATTGCCCGATCCAAAGCGCGTAATCCTCTTGCTCCAGTCAGCGCCCCTAAAACTCAGTCCGATAGAATATCCTGCGGCCGCTGCGCGTATTGACGCAAATCAGGCCACGACTTCGCATTCTGTGCCCGGTCCCCAGCTTTTGCCCGCAGCAGACTTTCGTGTCTGCGTGCAGATTACAGGATCGGCTGTCAGCCGCGCATGCGCCATGGGCGAGCAGTTCGGCACCTGCATGGCCAGGTTAGATGGCGGAATTCGGATTTCAGGCTCGCGCAGCATTGGCGACCTCCCAGCCCATCCGCATGCGGGGGCTGATCCTCGAGGGGACAGTATCAGTGCGTGTAAATTCAGGCAACATGGCCCGCATCACCAGAAATCGACCGGCTTTATTGTCCGACCTGATAGAATATAGTTATTGATCCTTTCTGACAAAAGCCGCCCCATTGTTTTCTCATGCAGATTTTTGACCGTCACCCCATCCGCAATATTGTTGAGCGTGCACGCACGCTGCTCCATCGCTTGGCTATCGCGCTGCGCACGCGCTACTGGTTCCCACATGTCCCGCTGGCAGTGCTGTTCACGCTTGGCGGATACTGGCTGCTTGCGTTTGACCTGGGGAGTGGCTGGCCCAATTATCTTGAACGGGTCGCAGTAGGATCTGCCGAGCTTCCGCCAAAACTTCTGCCGGTTCTGCTGGTGGGCGGTGGCATGATGCCGGTGGGCCTGGGGTTGCTGTTCCGCTCCCGTGTGGCCTGGACCATGGCACTCATTCTGGCGATTGCCGCAGGTGCGATCACAGGCCTTGGGGCGGTGCATTCCGGTGTAGGACTGCTCGCGTATTTTGCACTCATGGTCTTCCTGCTGATCGTGGCGTGGAACCGCTTCGATCGTGCGAGCCTTGCTGCGTCGACTCTGTTCGCCATCACATCCGTGCTGATGCTTCTGATGTACGCCACGTATGGTGCGTTCTATCTTGGAGTAGACTTCAAGCCGAAGATTACTGACCTGATCACGGCGTTCTACTTTGCGGTCGTGTCGATGAGCACGGTGGGTTACGGGGACATCACACCGCAGACACCCGAAGCCAGACTTTTCGCCGTTTCGGTAATTCTTTTAGGGGTTGCGGTCTTTGCAACATCGTTGACCGCGGTCATTGCTCCGCTCGTTTCAAATTCTATCACGCGCATAGTTACGCGAAGAGGCCTAGGTATGACCCGCAGCAATCATTTTATTGTCATTGGCCGCACGGCGCTGGCGGTCAACACCTGGCGTGAACTCGCCAAGCGTGGCCGCTCCGTGACACGCATCGTGCGCGAAATGCCGGAAGAGACGGGCGCCGGAGAGTGCGATCTTGTGGTTGGTGATCCCTCAAGTGTGTCGGTGCTCAAGGAAGCAGGTGCGGAAAAGGCGCAGGCGGTTCTTGCCATGACCGATGACGATTCGGAAAATGCGTTCATCGTCCTTGCTGTGCGGGAATTAGCACCGAAGACCCGTACGATTGCCGCAATCAACGATGCCCACCATATGGGTCGTATTCGTCTGGTTCAGCCCGATGTAACCATTGCCCCCCAAGTCCTGGGTGGAGAACTGCTTGCGATGATGC
>JAGWRJ010000829.1 GCA_028869725.1 Alphaproteobacteria bacterium
GTGTCAGCCTGCGCAGTTTGAAACAAGGATGGCAGGTCGCGGGGGAGACTGGGGGCATAGTCAAATCCTCATCTCGTCTGGAGTGCGTTCTACTCTGCTTAGATGCCGGGAACCCGGACCCGCAGCCGGAACTCGCCCAAACCAAAGTCATGCAACCCAAAAGCCTTAGTATGGGATGGAAAGCAACCGGAGAAATCGCCTTGGCCTACGACGATCTGCGCGATTGGATCAAAGCACTGGAAAAGCACGGCGAACTCAAGCGCATACGCGAAGAAGTTTCCCCCGATCTCGAAATCACTGAAATCACTGATCGCGTAAGCAAGATTGGCGTACTCGCCGGTGAAGGTTATGCAATAAAGGACAAATATGCTCCGGGCGGGCCAGCGCTGCTATTTGAGAATGTGAAAGGCCATCCCGGCCACAAGGTGCTCATCAATCAGTTCGGAAGCGAACGCCGTATGGCGATGGCTCTGGGCGTCGAGAAGGTCGATCAGATCGCCGAGCGCATTAGCGCCCTGCTCAACATGAAGGCCCCGAGCGGTGGCTTTTTGGATAAGCTGAAAATGCTGCCCCAACTGGGCGAGCTTGCCAACGTATTTCCCAAAACTGTCTCTTCCAAAGACGCTCCCTGCAAGGAAGTGGTGTTGCGCGAGGGCTTTGACCTGAATGCCTTTCCGATCTTGAAGTGCTGGCCGCATGATGGTGGTCCGTTCATTACATTGCCTTGTGTGCATACACGTGACCCGCGCACCGGCAAGCGCAACATCGGTATGTACCGAATGCAGGTCTACGATGGCCAGACGACGGGCATGCATTGGCAACGCCAAAAGGTAGCCGCGGAGCACTACCGCAATGCATTGCGCGACGCAGCTGAGCAGTCCGTGGAGAGTTCGGTGACGGCTGGCGTGGCTATGATGGCCGAATCAGCCGGTGGCGCCGTCACTGTTCCCGATGGCCCGATAGGCGGCCTGCCGCAGGTTGTACTGAGCAGGCAGAGGGGAACCCGCCTTGAGGTAGCAGTGGCCATCGGTACTGATCCGGCGCTGACCTTCTCAGCAATAGTCCCAGCACCTCCTGAAGTCGAGGAGTTCATGATTGCTGGCTTTCTGCGTGGCAAGCCCGTCGAGATCGTCAAATGTGAAACGGTCGATCTAGAAGTCCCCGCGAGCGCAGAAATCGTCCTCGAGGGCTACGTCGAACTGGGTGAATTGCGTAGCGAAGGGCCATTCGGCGATCACACAGGTTTTTACACAATGACGGACGAGTATCCGGTCTTTCATCTAACCTGTATCACCCATCGCAAGGACCCAATCTATGCCGCGACCATTGTGGGAAAGCCTCCGATGGAAGACGCGTGGATGGGGCACGCCGTAGAGCGCATCTTTTTACCCGCAATGAAGATGCAGATTCCTGAGCTAGTGGACGTCCATCTGCCGGTTGAGGCGGTTTTCCACAATCTGATGATCGTATCGATCCGCAAGAGTTATCCAGGGCAAGCCCGCAAGGTGATGAACGCGATCTGGTCTCTTGGGCAGGCTATGTTTACCAAGTGCGTGATCGTCGTGGATGAAGACTGTGACGTGCACAATATTGCGGAAGTTGTACTCAGGGTAACCAACAACATCGACCCCGAGCGCGATATCCAGTTCATTCTGGGCCCCGTTGATTCGCTCGACCACGCGAGTCGCCTGCCGAACTATGGCAGCAAGATGGGCATTGATGCCACGCGCAAGTGGAAGGCCGAAGGATTCCAACGCCCCTGGCCGGCGATGATTGAGATGGATGCCTCAACTAAGGCGAAAGTGGATGCCATCTGGTCGAAGCTTGGCATTTAAGGACTTGGTCGGCAACCAAACCTCCTGTCATTTAACCTGAAGGAATGCGTGCGGTGCTTCCCCGGATTCTCATTCTTGTCGGCCTTAGCCTCTGTTGCACTCACTTGCTCGCAGCCCAGGCGCCTGAGAGCTTTCATTGGGTCAACTTCCATTCGCCCAAGGATCAGGACGTAATCGTTTGGGTGAGAAATTCACTCGAAGCGGAGAACTGGTCCGCAATACGCGAGATTGGCGTCGAATGGGATGCCGCCCTTGTTGTAACCGCGCAGCGCGGAA
>JAGWRJ010000830.1 GCA_028869725.1 Alphaproteobacteria bacterium
CCGGTATTCCACATCTTCTCGCCATTGATGCGCCAGCCCTGGCCGTCGCGAACCGCCCGCGTTTCCATCCACGTCGCATCCGAGCCGTGCTCCGGTTCGGTAAGGCCGAAGGCGCAGCGAATTTTTCCTTCGAGTGCCCCCTTGAGAAACACGTCTTTCTGCTCGTCGGTCCCGAAATCGCGGAACATGAGGATTTGCGGGAAATTGCCGACAATCGAGGATTCGTTCTGCAGGTCGTTGTGCAGTCCAAGCCCCTTGGCCGCCAGATGTTCGCGGATGATTGCCATGGCAAGATTGCCGATATTCCTGCCCCCGTACTCGACAGGCAGCGCCAGGCGCAGAAATCCGGCACGATCGGCACGCCGGCGCATCTCGGCAAGCAGCGCTTCCCATTCCGGGCGGGGCAGACCACCATTCTCGAAGTCGGTGCGGGCCCATTCGCGACGGTGGTCAAAGAAGCGTTCATTGTCGCTTTCCGCCTGCAGCGGCTTGATTTCCCGCTCGATGAAGTCATCAAGTGCCGTCAGAAGCTGGGTGATTTCAGGTGGGATCAAAAAATCCATGGTCCAGGCCTTTCAAATAGCGTGCTCGAAACTGTAGGCTTGGAAAGCGTCCTTCGCCAAGCACACCGTGGCGCTATCTTTGGTCCGTAGCGTCCGCATCCGAGCTGGCAGCTGAGCGGCACGCGCCATATGTGGCCGTTCGGTCACGTAAAGACCTGCCTTTTGACCCGAGCGTCACCCTGCAATTGACTTCGTTAATGGCTGGGCGTAGGCGAAAAGTACGCTCCGGCAGGACGTCGGGCGTCGCGTTCCAAGCGGGGTTTCGATGATGAGATGTGCACCTGTGCATCAGCGCCACCGGGCATTTTCGTGCCTTACCGGCGTACGTGTCGTCTCCGCTCGCGAGGAGAACGTGACCTAATCCGTCATCCGTTCTGACCCAGTTTCCTCCCGAGCCCGGATCCGCGCTCTGGAGGGTTCTCGCCCCTGTAGCCATCCGGGTTCGGACCTTAAGTCCGCAGAAAGCCCGTGCCATGTCTGAATACATTGATGCCGAATTCGGCCCCGTCGACACCAAGCCGGTGCGTGCAACCGGGCTGGCTGGCTGGGTTGAGGAAGCCCTGGCACTGCTCAGGCTGGCGGTGCCACTGATCTTCACCCAGCTGTCGCAGATGGCCATCATGACGACCGACATCGTCATGCTCGGGCGGCTTTCGAGCAGCGCGCTTGCCGCCGCAACCCTCGGCAATATTGTCTTTTTCTTCGCGTGGCTGATTGGCTTTGGACCAGCCTCTGCCGTTTCGCCCATGATTGCCCAGCTGATCGGCGCCCGACCGGGCGAGCGCGCCGGCGTACGACACATTGCGCGAATGGGCTTATGGGCGGTTTTGCTCATCAGCCTGCCCCTGATGAGCCTGTTGTGGTTCACCCACCCGTTGCTGCTTGCGCTGGACCAGCGTCCGGATCTGGCTGTGCAGGCGGGTGCCTTTACTGCTGCACTGTGTTTTGGACTTCCGGCCTCGCTCGGCTACCAGGTTCTGCGCGGCTTTGCCACCGCACTTGGCAAGCCGATCGCGCCACTGATCGTCATGCTTGCCGCAATCGGCTTTAATGCGCTCGGCGACTATACGCTGATCTTTGGCCACTTCGGCTTTCCGCGTCTGGGCATCGTCGGCTCCGGCACTGCGAGCGCGCTCAGCTTCACATTTATGTTCCTGTGCACGCTGAGCGTGATCCATATCATGCCGAGCCTGCGCAAATATCGCATCCTGCGCCGCTTCTGGCGGCCACGCTGGTTCGAACTCAATGAAGTTTTCCGCTTAGGAATGCCGCTTGGCCTGACCACGATATTTGAAGCCATGATGTTCAATTCGGCGACATTGATGATGGGCACATTTGGTTCAGTTACGCTCGCCGCCCATCAGATCGCGATCAATGTTCCCTCAATCACCTTTATGGTGCCGCTTGGCCTGGGCATGGCGGCAACGGTGCGCGTGGGCATGGCCGCAGGCCGCAAAGATTATCACAGCGTGCGGCGCTCCGGTTTTAGTGCGATGCTACTTGGTGGCTGCTTCATGGCCAGTATGGCCCTGATCATCTATGCCTTTGCGCCGCAGATAGCCGGCCTTTATCTACGGCCAACTGCTGCCAATGCAGCGGTGATTTTGCGCGCCGCGCTATTTTTGCACATTGCGGCCCTGTTCCAGCTCGCCGATGGCCAGCAGGTGGTGATGGCGATGTCGTTACGCGGCCTGAAGGACGCGCGCGTACCGATGTGGCTGGCCGGTGGCAGCTACTGGCTGGTGGGATTTCCGCTGTGCCTTGGTCTCGGCTTCGGGCTTGGGCTGAACGGGATCGGGATCTGGTACGGGCTGGCCAGTGGACTGGCCACAGCCGCCATTTTGATGACCGTACGGTTTGTGATCCTGGCCTGGCGGCACTGAGACGCGTGGATGTCCGCCTGCCCCGGCTGAATGCGGCGCAAAATTGTTGGACAGCCTCAAAAGCCGTCATTTCCTGTCGCGGCCGGGCGCCGCATTGCCGCGAGGGCAGGTTTTCGTTGACGCGGCTGGCTGGCCTGGCCTACTCAGCCTCCGGCGCGTACTGGAGTCGTTCGTTGCGCATTCAGAGTTTGAGACGCGAACCTACCTTCTGTTGCAGCTGCGAACACGCAACATAATGTGGGCAGCTCGTCCAGCAGACGGGTAAACGTCACGAATGCGCTTGGATCCGGGCCAATCCGCGCTAAACTGTTGCTGGTAGGGCGCCATCAGGTGCGCCTGACAGGGATCGCCAGGAGGATGATGCACCCGGTCGTCAAAATTGGTGGAGTGATGGGCGTCATGCTCGCGGCGGGGCTTTATGCTGTGCCGGCGTGCGCCAATGCCATTGCTGGACCGTCGGCCAAGATCGATCGTTTTACCGATGACAGCGGCGCTGTTCCCATCGTCACACTGGGTCAGGAAATTGGCATCGCCTGCGACGCCCTTCAGTATCGTGCTCCGGGCAATGACGTCCGTGTTGTCCTGACGATTTCTGCGCCGCCAAAATCCAGCACTGAGCCTGGCTATCGCAAAGTACTTGCGACCAACGAACAGTTGAGCAAGGACGCAGTGCGCGTGCGCATCCCCCAAATACCGGACCTCGCCAATCACACCGTCAACGTGGATGTGTACGTGGTAAGCGCCAATGGGGCGCGCAATTGTCCAGCTGGACGCATGCGCATAGCTGACGGCGCCTCAGCCAAGCATGGGCTTGATAACCGGTCCTGACCCTAGCGGACCGCTCCGATCGCCAGGATAAGTAAAGCCAAAGCAGCGAGCCAGAGCGCGATCTGCACATGGCGAATGCGATAGGACTGGGCGCGCGCAAAGCGCTCGATCGATTCGGCGTGAACCTTGACACCATCGCCGGCCAGCATCTGCGCCACGCGCTCGAGATTGGCCATCACCTGGGGCAGATCGCGCGCCAGCCCGATCATGGCCTTTAGCGCGAGGCGGCCATCACGTAGCGCTGCGCTTGGGCCGATCTGGTCCGCCATCCATTGCGCAATCACCGGGCGCGACGCCTCCCAGATGTCGAAATCCGGGTCCAGGCTGCGGGCTACGCCTTCGACCACCACCATGGTTTTTTGCAGAAGGACAAGCTGAGGCTGCAGTTCCATGTCAAAGCGGCGCGTCGTGTCGAACAACTGCTGCAGCAGCCTTGCCATCGAGACATCACGGGCGGTGCGCCCGAAGATGGGCTCGCCAATGGCCCGTAAAGCCTGGGCGAAATTCTCGACCGAATGCACCTTCGGTACGAAGCCGGCTTCAAAATGTACCTCGGCGACCCGGTGATAGTCCCGCGCCAGAAAGCCAGCCAGGGTTTCTGCCATGAAGCGGCGCATCGGAGCATCCAGCCGCCCCATGATGCCAAAATCGACCGCGACCAGCCGCCCCTCGGCATCGACGAACAGATTGCCCTGATGCATGTCAGCGTGGAAGAAGCCCCCGCACAGTGCCTGCGTGAGGAAACTGCGCACCACCGTGATCGCAACCTGCGCCGGATCGTGACCAGCCTCGAGCAGCGCCTGGCGATCACCAACGCTGACGCCGTCAATCCATTCTGTGGTCAGAACACGGGTCGCGGTACGCGACCAATCGACCGCAGGAACGCGAAAGTCCGGATCATCCGCCATCAGATCACAAAGTTCGGATGCCGCGGCAGCTTCCATGCGCAGATCCAGTTCCAGCGCGACCGACGCGGACAGCGTGGCCACAAGAGCACGAAACCGCAGGCGCCGCGCCTCCTTGGAGAACACCTCTGCCCATCGCGCCACAAAGGCAAAGGCGCTGATGTCACGGGCAAATTCCTGCTCGATGCCAGGACGAAAAATCTTGACGGCGACTGTGCGCGGTGGCTCGTCTGTGGTCTGCGCAGGATGAACCTGTGCGATCGATGCGGCAGCGACGGGTGGCTCGAAGCTGCGAAACACCTGCTCGAGCGGACGGCCCAGGCCTGCCTCGACCGTGGCCACTGCAATGTCGGTGGCAAAGGGTGGTACCCGATCCTGCAACTGCTTGAGGGCGTCGCAGACATCCGCACCAACAATATCGGGTCGGGTCGCCAGGATCTGCCCCAGCTTGATATAGGCTGGTCCCAACCGCTCAAGCGCCAATGCCAGACGCACGCCTGGGGCATCTCCCACCTTCACGGCACGGCCCAGCACCAGAAGCCGGCGCGCCAGGCGCAGGCTGGGCGGCATGCGGGCGACATATTCGCGCGGAAAGAGTGCGTCGTGGCGCGAGAGCACGAAAACCGCGCGCATCAGTCGGCCGATATTGCGCAGGCTTTGGATCATACGCGCCAGGCCGAGTGCATAGCGGCGATTCCGCCCATCAGGTTGCGGACCTTGACTTGCGTCAGGCCCGCATCGCGGATCATGCGGGCAAATTTGTCCTGGGCAGGAAATTTGCGGATGCTTTCGGCGAGGTAGCGATAGGACGCGGCGTCCTGCGCGACCCACTGGCCCAGCTTCGGCAGAACCGAAAAGGAATAGAGTTCGTAAAGCGCATCCAGGCCGGGCATTTGCACCTGAGAGAATTCCAGGCACAGAAACCGTCCGCCGGGCTTCAATACCCGCCGTGCCTCTTCAAGCGCACGCTCTATGTGGGTCACGTTGCGAATGCCAAAGGCGATGGTATAGGCATCCATGACGCCGTCGGCGATGGGAAGCGCCTCCGCGTCACCTACGAGCCACTGGATAGCCGCACCGGAAGCGTTCATCCGGCGGCGGCCCTCGCGGATCATGTCGGCATTGATGTCACAGACCGTGATGCTGGCCTGACCGCCCGCGCGGCCGGCCCGCTCGCCGATGCGCTGGGCGATATCGCCCGTGCCACCTGCGACATCGAGCACGCTCATGCCCGGGCGCGGATTAAGCCATTCGACAAAGGCATCCTTCCACAGCCGATGAACCCCGCCGCTCATCAGATCGTTCATCACGTCGTATTTGTGGGCAACGGACGAGAACACGCCGCGCACCAGCGCCACTTTCTCGTGTTCGGGGACCTCGCGATAGCCGAACGAGGCGGTTTTGGGGTCATCTGTCATGGCGGCCGGACAATAGCCTCTCATCTGCACCTGGGCTACCTTACTTACGCAACCTCATCCAGCCGCGCCATGCCCGAATTGCCCGAGGTCGAAACCGTCGTGAGGGGACTGAAGCCCGTCCTGGAGGGCCATCGCCTGACCCGGGTACAGACCCGCCGAGACGGACTGCGCATTCCCTTTCCATCCGGTTTTGTCCAGCACCTGACCGGTCGGCGCGTGCGCCAGCTACGCCGCCGCGCCAAATACATCCTTGCTGATCTCGACAATGGCCAGACCCTTGTCATCCATCTGGGCATGAGCGGTCGGATGACGGTCTATCGCGACGGCAGCGCGCAGGTCCTGGACGGTCTGGAAGGCGAAAGCGTCGCAGCTGAAGACGGTCACGGTCCGCATGATCACGTGATCCTCTTTACCGATGCCCCGGCGCGCATCGTCTTTACCGACCATCGTCGTTTCGGGCTGATGACCGTGCTGGATACGGCACATCTGTCTGAGGACCCCTTGTTCGACGGCATCGGCCCGGAGCCGCTCGCCGACAGTTTTACGCCCCAAAGCTTCAGCATCCGGATCAAGGGCAAGAAAACCTCAATCAAGTCTGCGCTTCTTGACCAGCGTGTGGTGGCAGGGCTTGGCAACATCTATGTGTGCGAGGCCCTGTTCCGGGCACAGATCTCACCCAAGCGTCTGGCCTCCAGCGTCGCCGGCGCGCGCGCCGAGCGGCTTGTGCCGGCGATCAAGCAGGTGCTGCGTGACGCGATCGCTGCCGGCGGCAGTTCACTGCGTGACTATCGCCATTCGGACGGCCAGCTTGGCACGTTCCAGCACCGCTTCGATGTCTATGGCCGCGAGGGCGAACGCTGCCCCAGACGCGGATGCAGCGGCATCATTCGGCGCATTGTCCAGGCTGGTCGGTCCACCTTCTATTGTCCGAAATGCCAGCACTGAGCCAGGCCGTGATGCCGATACG
>JAGWRJ010000831.1 GCA_028869725.1 Alphaproteobacteria bacterium
GGCTTCCTTTGATTCAAAATGATAGTAGATCGAACCGGCCATGACCCCGGCTTCAGCGGCCACATCGCGCATATTGGCGCCCTGAAAGCCATAGGAGCTAAACTGGCGCGCGGCAGCCTCGAGTATTTGCCGGCGCTTGTTTCGGCCCTTGGCATCCTCCGCCAACGGTAAAGAGCCGTTGCTTTTCAAATAGTTCTCCATCTGGTCATCGCCAAGGCATGCGTGACGCTGCCTTATGCTTGCCGACAAATCTGAGTTTGTCTATAACCTGCCTAACGTTTGTTCAAGAGGTTGCCGGCGTCGGACCGTGACTCCCACGGGAGTGCTTCGGCCTGGCCCTAGTCATCTGCGGGAGGTCCTGTGACTGTTTTTGCTGCTCCAATTGCTGACATGCACTTTGCGGCCACCCATCTGGCCGGGTTTTCTGAGATTGCGGCCCTGCCTGGCGGTGAGGACCTAAGCGAAGAGCTGCTGCTGTCCATTCTGGAGGAGGGTGGAAAATTTGCGGCTGGCGTACTTGCTCCCCTCAATCAAATCGGGGACAGGCAGGGTTCGCGCTTGGAAAACGGGATTGTGCGTACACCAGACGGCTGGTCGGACGCCTATCACGCATTTGTGGAGGGTGGCTGGAATGCCGTGCCGTTTAGCGCGGAGTTTGGTGGTCAAGGACTTCCCTGGTTGGTAGCCACGGCGCTTCAGGAAATGTGGCATGCCTCCAGTATGGCATACGCGCTCTGTCCAATGCTGACGCAGGCAGTGGTCGAAGCTCTAAGCCACCATGCATCAGCGGAGATCAAGGCGCGCTTTTTACCCAGGCTCGTCGCAGGTGAATGGACCGGGACCATGAACCTGACAGAACCGCAGGCGGGCTCGGATTTGGCAGCAATCCGGACTCGTGCAGTCCGAGAGGGTAATCATTATAGAATAACCGGCCAAAAAATCTTCATCACTTATGGCGATCACGAGATGACGGACAACATAGTTCATCTGGTGCTGGCCCGACTACCGGACGCGCCACCCGGCGTAAAGGGGATCTCACTGTTTGTAGTACCAAAGTTTTTGGTTTCAGAAGACGGCAAGTTAGCGGAACGCAATGATCTACGCTGCGTCTCGTTGGAACACAAAATGGGAATACATGCCAGCCCTACAGCGGTAATGTCTTATGGAGAGAATGGTGGCGCGTACGGACTTCTTGTTGGTGAAGAAAACAAGGGCCTGCAATACATGTTCACCACCATGAATAATGCGCGATTGGCCGTGGGCCTTGAGGGCGTTGGAATTGCTGAGCGCGCACTGCAAAAGGCGGCAAGCTTTGCACGTGAGCGCGTGCAAAGCCGCGACGCGACATCCGACGACCCCAATCCTGTAACCATTATTCACCATCCCGATATACGCCGAATGCTTTTGACTATGCGTGCTCTTACTGAAGCAAGTCGAGCACTTGCCTACTTTGCGGCCGCCAAGCTTGACATCGCCAAGCGGCACCCTGACCCGCAAGAGCAGATGAAAGCGCAGGCAATTGTTGACCTACTGATACCGGTGGTGAAGGGCTGGGGATCTGAGGTTGGGTCCGAGGCTGCCTCGCTTGGTGTGCAAATTCATGGGGGGATGGGCTACATCGAGGAAACTGGTGCTGCGCAATTTATGCGAGACGCGAAGATCGCCGAAATCTATGAGGGTACAAACGGCATACAGGCCAACGACCTTATTGGACGCAAGCTTACCCGTGATGGCGGCGAAACAGCCCGTTCATTCATAGCCCACATGCGATCTTTGGATGGCGCTCTCGCCAAGTCCGAAGCAGATCTGGCCAGCTTGCGGACCTCTCTGATGGCCGGTTTGAAGTCCCTGGAACAAGCTACTGACTGGATTTTGTCCCGTACGGTCGACAATCGACGTGACGCTGCATCGGGCGCTATGAACTATCTGCGCCTATGGGGCACTGTAATCGGTGGATGGTTGATGGCAAGGGCTGCTCTGGCAGCGGAGGTTGACCTACAGTCCCGCCAGGGAAACCCAAATTTCCTTCAAAGAAAAATTATAACGGCTCGCTTTTACGGCGAGCACATCTTACCTCGAGCTACAAGTCTTCAGGCTGCTACAACTGCAGGTGCTGCGACCCTGATGGCAATGGACAGCGAGGCATTTTGACGTCCGGATGATTGAGGAGATAACCGTGTCCGATACTACAATTTCCCCTCCAGCCAGGGTTCGTCCGGTAGGAAAGCCGGCGTCATTCAAGGTGCGTAACAAACTACGCTTTGTTACCGCGACCAGTCTCTTTGACGGACATGACGCCGCCATCAATATCATGCGCCGAATCCTGCAAGCCTCTGGTGTTGAGGTTATTCATTTAGGACATAACCGCTCGGTAGACGAAGTCGTAACCGCAGCCATTCAGGAGGATGTGCAGGGAATTGCGGTGAGCTCCTACCAGGGTGGCCATATTGAATACTTCAAATATGCTGTCGACCTGTTGCGTCGTCGGGGTGCCGGGCACATCAAGCTCTTTGGCGGGGGCGGTGGAGTAATCGTAAAAAGCGAGATCGAAGAACTTCACGCCTACGGCGTTGAACGGATCTATTCGCCCGAAGACGGTCAGCGAATGGGACTGCAGGGCATGATCGACGATATGATCGCGAGGGCGGATTTCGACCCTGCGGATGGCGCAGCGATTAATCTCGATGATCTTGGGGCCGCAGGATGGAGTAATCTCGCTCGCTATATCACGCTACTAGAATCTGGCAAGGTCACACCTGGTGAGCTTTTACGTTATGCCGCAGGTAAGCGTCTCCATATTCCAGTTCTTGGTGTGACAGGCACGGGTGGTTCGGGTAAGTCTTCTTTAACAGACGAAATTATTCGTCGGTTTCGGCTGGACAGTGAAGAATTTAAAATTGCGATTCTTGCCATAGATCCCTCTAAGCGAAAGACAGGCGGTGCGTTGCTTGGGGATCGTATCCGTATGAACGCCATAAACGCCCCACAGATCTATATGCGTTCAATCGCCACACGCGAGTCGGAGACCGAGGTGCCAAATTTCGTACCTGCTGCTGTCGAAGCATGTCGCGTGGCAGGATTTGATCTAGTGATTGTTGAAACTCCGGGAATAGGGCAGGGCAACGCGGCGATTTCTGATCTTGCTGATATTTCGCTCTACGTGATGACGCCTGAGTTCGGCGCGGCTAGCCAACTAGAAAAGATCGACATGCTCGATTTCGCCGATCTTGTTGCGATTAATAAATTTGATCGCAAGGGAGCAGAAGATGCGTTGCGCGATGTACGCAAACAAGTGCAGAGAAATCGTGGATCGTTCAACGCACCATTGGACTCTATGCCGGTATTCGGGGCGATAGCAGCACGGTTTCAGGATGATGGTGTGACTGGGCTTTATCTTGGGCTGCGCCGAAAGCTTTTTGAAAAGGGCTTTACGTGTCCGCCAAGTCGATTTGAACGAGAGGGCAACTCTGTACCATCAAAGCGCTCCGAAATTCTACCGCCTTCGCGCCAGCGCTATCTGGCGGAAATCGCTTCTACGGTCCGCACCTATCATCACACGGTTGCTTCCCAGGTGTACATCGCTCGGGAAATACAACAATTGAAGGGTGTTACCCGAATGCTGGAGACCAAGGGCAATACTTCGTCTTCTCTTGCGCCACTCATTGCTGAACGTGAGGCGCGTCAGAACCCGCAATTGCGCACCATGCTCGAAGATTGGCCCCAGGTGAAGGCGGCCTATTCTGGCGATGAATACGTTATGCAGGTGCGTGATCGAGAGATCCGTGTGGGGCAGGTGAGTACAACACTTTCGGGAACCAAAATTCGGAAGGTTTCGCTCCCACGCTTCGAGGATCATGGAGAGTTACTACGCTGGATCATGACGGAAAACGTGCCGGGTGCGTTTCCATATACGGCGGGCGTGTTCCCATTCAAGCGTGAGAATGAGGATCCAACGCGCATGTTTGCCGGAGAGGGCGATTCGTTTCGTACAAACGCTCGGTTTAAATATCTATCTAAGGACTCGGATGCAAAGCGGCTTTCGACGGCGTTCGACTCGGTAACGCTATACGGCTGGGACCCTGATGAAAGACCGGACATCTACGGGAAGGTAGGAAATTCTGGAGTCTCGATTGCAACATTAGATGACATGAAGGTTCTTTATGACGGGTTCGATCTCTGCTCTCCGTCGACGTCCGTATCGATGACGATCAACGGACCGGCGCCAATACTTCTTGCGATGTTTTTCAACACTGCAATTGACCAACAGCTGGAGAGGTTTGAAAAAGAGAATGGAAGAGTGCCAACTCAGAAGGAAGCGGAGCAAATCCGTAGTCACACGCTGGAAACCGTACGTGGAACCGTTCAGGCCGATATATTGAAGGAAGACCAGGGGCAAAATACCTGCATATTCTCCACTGAATTTGCGCTTAAAATGATGGGAGACATCCAGGAGTATTTTGTTGCACACAAGGTGCGCAATTTTTATTCAGTATCGATTTCTGGGTACCATATTGCTGAGGCCGGGGCTAATCCGATTTCACAGCTCGCGTTCACATTGGCCAATGGCTTTACCTTCGTCGAGTCATATCTTGCTCGGGGGATGCAAATAGATGATTTCGCGCCCAATTTATCATTCTTTTTCTCAAATGGCATGGATCCGGAGTACACGGTAATAGGACGGGTGGCTCGCCGGATTTGGGCGATCGCCATGCGTGACAAGTACGGGGCAAATGAACGCTCACAAAAGTTGAAGTATCACATTCAAACATCTGGGCGCTCGCTAC
>JAGWRJ010000832.1 GCA_028869725.1 Alphaproteobacteria bacterium
ACAGCACGCTCCGACGAGCTGATCTGCCAGCTCCCTGAGCTCGGGGAAAACCGCGCTGTAGATGATGAATTGTCCCGCCCGGCGGGTGCCGAGCAGGCCAACCCGGGAGAGCTTTTGCAGATGAAAGGTCATGGCGTTGGCAGCTATCCCGAGCGTCTCGCCCAGCTTGCCGGCGGGTAGGCCAGCGGGCCCGGCCCGCACCAACAGGCGCACGATGGCGAAGCGTGACGGGTGTGCCAGAGCCCCGAGCCTCTCGGTGATAAGGTCTTCGTCCACAGTATTTCCATATTACATGTGCTATTGAAATATACTTCGGGACGGCTCTTGGCAAGGGCAATCGTCGCACCATTGGTTGTCGGGGAAACCTGAAGACGCAGGGCTTTCGTTGACCCGTTGGCTTCTGACTATACTGCAATCGTTCGTTTGGCCGCCGTGCTAAGCTTTGGGGTCCTGTCTGACCCGAACTGGCAGGACCGATTGTCGCCCGAGGATTATCGCGGCCTGAGCCCGCTGATCTATGCGCACATCACCGCCTATGGCCGCTACGACATCGATCTGGCGACCCGGATTGATTATGACCGTATGGCGTCTTGACGTGCATTATGGGTATACCCATGATGACGTGCGGCATGAACACTGCACGCGGTCATTTTGGTGTTTATTTTGGGTCCAAAACGCATTATTGGACACCTCATGTTACGGGCACACCCAAAATGAACAGTTCAGGAGCCAAAATCGGCTATGCCCGCACCTCGACGGTGGATCAGAACCTCGACGCCCAGATTACAGCGCTGACCGCCGCGGGCTGCGGCATTGTGCGCCGGGAACAGAAGAGTGGCACCAGTCTGGAAGACCGCGCCGAGTTGAAGACCATCCTCGACTTCATCCACCCCGGCGAGACACTGGTGGTCACCCGCATCGACCGCCTGGCGCGCTCCATGCGCGATCTGCAGGTCATTGTCGCGCGTTTGAAGGAAAAGGGCGCACATCTCGCTGCCACCGAGCAACCGGTGGACACGTCCACCGCCGCGGGCAAGGCCTTCTTCGACATGCTTGGCGTCTTCGCTGAGTTCGAGACCAACCTTCGCCAGGAGCGGCAGGCCGAAGGCATTGCCGCCGCCAGACGCCGGGGCGTCTATCGTGGCCGGCCGGCCAAAATCGATATGACCGCTGTTCAGGCCAGACTGGCCGCGGGCCAGTCCCCCACGGAGATCGCCCGCGACATGGGCATCTCGCGCGGCACCGTCTACAAGGCAAAGGCTTCGATGTGAGAAAGAGCAGCAGGAAAAAGCCACCCGCAGCGGCCAGGCCACCAGTGCGGGCGGACACCACCAAGGTGCCGCCGCCGCGCAACCTGACCCCGGCGCTCTGCGATCGCTTGCGCCGGGATCTGTTCGCCGCCCTTCGGGGCGTGGCCGAAACCCACGGGCTGACCGTCGAGGGTGGCGAACTCAGCGACATCGACTTGCGCCATGGATTCGACATCGGGTTCCGCGTCGGCATCCCGATGGCCGATGGCGCGATCTTCTCTCCCGACAAGGCTCTGTTCGAAGCGCTCGCCAGCAGCTTCGGATTGCAGCCCACTGACTATGGCCGGACCTTCAAAACCCAAGGCGAGGCCTTCCGTATCACCGCCATCAACCCGAACCGGCCCAAATACCCCGTCAGCGCAGAACGCCTCGCCGATGGAAGAAGCTACAAGTTCACCGCCGAAAACGTCGCCATGTACCTGCGCGCATCTGGCGCCTGATCCGTTCTATAAACGTTCTTCAAGATGTCCAAATATGCACGCTTGGGCCTGTGTGCCATCTTGGCAGCCCACATGCGGAACCGTCCCTGCCCGGTGAGTTCGCGGATGAGGCCAGCCTCGGCCATGATGGCGACCTGCGGACATGGGGGCTCAAACTCAAGAAGCGCGGCGCCTTCAAGCGCGCTGCCATTGCGGTCGCCGGCAAGCTTGCCGTCATGATGCATGCAATGCTTCGGGACAAGGCCCCGTTCGTGCGAACCGCGGCAAAGGCCGCCGCCTGACGATCCTCCGATAAAGCTCAGCTCCTGAGCGCGTCAGAACGTCCTTGCCGGGACGTAGGTCGAGCAAATCCGCGCCGTGGGTTGCACCGGATGCCTGATTCCGAACCGAGTGCGCGTCCCACATTGGAACGCTCCTCCGCGGAGACCCATCATGCGGCGACCGGCGTGTAGACCGCGAAGACGACCCTCAGCTGAGAGCCCCGCCACGTCGGCACGGCTCCAGGCGCAGGGGGTTTGTACATGACCGAAGCTGTTCCGCCATCCACGGTTGCCCCGTCCGGAACCTCGCTCATCAGCCCATCGACCGCAGCACTCGGACCGAGCGCACTGCATTAATCAGGCTGCCCAGGTTGTGCTTGGCATCTGCGCGGATCCGCAACCTCCAATTTCAACGGCCCGCGTTTCGAAGATCGCGGCTCCGCCGCATATAGCTATACTCGTGCCAGGTCAGGGCGATCACGAAGAGATCGAGCACCGTGAAGACAACCATGGCGATCGAGGGATGACGCACGTAGGCATAGACCTGATACGCAATAAAGAGCAGAAAGACGACGATCGCGGTTGGGTAGGCCCATAATTGATCGCGCAGCAGGGCAACAACCAGGAACACCTTTATGACGCCGTGGGCGAGGACATAGAGCGCCGCAAAGACGGTGGCGTAGACGAACAGGTGTGGCAGGGCGTGCAAGATCGCGTTTGCGACCAGATCGTGGGGGTCCTCGATCAATTCGTTTGCGATCAATGCTTTGAGCAGGTGGTCGAGCACGCCGGGAAAAAAGAGCAGGATCCCGGCCGCGATCTCGACCGTGCCGTCAAACGCTTTGGCCAACAGGCCAACCACAAACAAGGTTCGTAGATATCGTTCCTGGATTACCATATGGGTGACTCACCTGTATGATTTGGACTGCCCAGCACGGCTGACAGTCCCGTTTGATGGCGATCCCTCCTGGCCGGCGAACAAGCCATCGAACGGCAAACTGGTCGCGTCCAGTGCTGCACGCGACTGCACTCATCGCAGTCGTTCAAAGTCCCCCCTCCGGTCACTGGCGTGCGCAGTCATGGGCCTTCTCTGAACCCCAGATTGAACCGCAGTGGCATTGTCTCGGCCCTGCTGATCCTGGTCGCTCGCGCGAAAGACAGATCGGCCGCGTCGGTGCCGGACGCGGACAGGATAAAGGTCAGATCGCCTCACGTCTCGCGTCGAAAACGTTTGCGCCGGCACGTTGCCATCGCGCTCTGGCTCGACGATCCGATCGTGGACCTTCATAAGGCCTTGGTGACGAGCCGATCAATGGGGGTTCCTTCGCGATAAAGCGAGGGAATGAGGACGGCGGCAAGCAAGGCTGTTGCAGCTCCCCCCAGCACGTCGCTCGCATAATGGGTGCCAACGTAGATCCGCGAGAGGCAGATAAGCAGCGCAGCAACGGCAAAGATCAGTCCGGCTCGCCGCATGCCGTGCAGCAGCAATGCCGCAGCGATCGCCACGCTCGCTGTTGCATGGTCGGACGGGAAGGAGAAATCCGCGCTCCGCGCGATGAGCAGATGCGTCACTCCCGCATCGTAGGGCCGGATGCGGTGGATGAAATGCACGATGACCTGGTTGAAGGTCAGGCCCAGAATGAAGGTCAGCCCTGTGGCCACCAGCACGTGACGGATATGGAGGCGGTCCGGCCCCCGCCACCACTGCAACGCGACCGCCAGTACGAGGAGCGGCACACCGTAGGCCGAAAGGCCGATCATCGCCGTATCGAGCAGAGGCAGCCTGCCCGAAAGCCCGTTGATCGACTGGGTGAGTGCTACGTCAAGACCGTACATGTTGGATCCGTTTTTGTGCGTGGTCCTCGTCACACGGCCCTAACTGCTGGGCCGCATCGTCCCGGTTTTCATCATGGGCGTCGAAGACGCGCCGGGCGTAATCGTCCAAACGCGCCTTGCAGGTCTCCAGCGCTTTGCGCGCCTCTTGTGCGAGGGGCGCTCCATAGAAATCGAGGCGATGGATCTTCTCGAACCAGCGCACGAGCTTTCTTAAATCGGCGTCTTCCTCCTCAAGTTCGGCATAGGTTAACTTGCCGATCGAGATTTCCTTGTCGAGTTCACGCTCGAAGCCGCTGCATTTGCCCAAGAGCTCGCTATATTGCTCGTTGCGGTCTTGCATGAAGCGATCCAAGACCTTCTGTCGCTGCGCAGCGTCGAAGGCGATGGTGTGCATGAGCACGGCTTCCCCGCCCATCTGCGAGACATCGTTCTCGACGATCTTCAGCCGACGGACGTGGTCATCCGTCTTTGGCAGAAGGCAGGCGCCACTTTGAAGATAGACGGCCCCCAGCCCCTTCAGCCGCCGCCAGATCGCGACACGCCGTCCAGAAGGTTCCGGGGGCACTTTGTAGGTCAGCAAAAGCCAGTCGATCGCGTCCATTCGGCGCATATATCTGTAACCATCGTTTCATGTCAATGCGAACGAATTGTAACGTCTTTGTGTGGGGCGATCAGGGGGGTGGACCGCGGCGGACGATGTGG
>JAGWRJ010000833.1 GCA_028869725.1 Alphaproteobacteria bacterium
GGCAAGAAACCGAACGGATCCGGGAACGGGTTAGGCATCGGCGGATCTTCGTAGCAATCGCCGGACGCACACGCGTTGCACAGAGCGCGCGGTCGCCAGCCGCGCTTCTCGCACTGGTCAAGGATGTAGTCACAGTTCCGGCACGCCGGAATCGCGGGGATGACCCCGTCCGGGGCCGGCGCGGACGAACGAGTGCTCCCATATTGTCCTCGCGTCGCACGCAACGACCGCTCGGCAGTAAATCCAGGCAGATTCATGGCACTCAATCTCCTCTCTCTCCTAACTCAGAGAAGTCCAGGTTGGACCCGAAGAAAGCATCGCAGGTTTCGCGCCTGGAAAGGCTACGATCGCGGGCTGCAAGCACCGTGGTCCGGGTTTCCACAGTGATAAGACGCTGCCCCAAACGTTACGGGCACCTTTGGTTTTGGCGCAAGCACACTCCGTCGACGCACCCTTGACCGGGCACACACCGGCCGCCGCACCGGCATGAGGCGCCGAGAGGGCAGCACAGGGCAGGGCCACCGCCACCGCCGCCACCACTGGCCGGAATGCAGCCCTTACAAAGGTCATAGGCCCCTCCCAGGACGCCCGCCCAGCAAGCAAGGCAGGCTTCGGGACCTCCGACGCACAAGGCGCCGCATAAGAGAATCCCTTCCCCGATGAATCCACCACACACAACTTGCTCAAACCATCCGCAGCCTTGTGGAACCACGCTCGTGCTTCCATCACTTGGGAAGATTGCGCCAGCAACATGCCGGTAGAGGCTATTGGTCTTGTAAATCGAGCCCTCTCCGCTAAAGCCCGGGATACTCATGGAAGACACCTCCCATTCGCTCTTTCCGCCTCAGCTCGCACTACGGTGACTGCTGGGTTATCTTGCCTCCCGAGCGAAGCTTCGCCGATCGCGCCCGCACATCACTGCTTACAAATCTTCGTGAAGCAGGTTTTCGAGTCCGTGCATTTCGCTGGAGATACACAGTCACAGCAAATCTTGCCCGGCGGGCAGCCTTTCGTAGTGCAGTCGATTATCCGCGCACCGCAGTTCAGATTAAGGCAATCGACGCATGGCTTAAGACAGTTGAGCCAGCAGCCGGCGTTAGAAAATCCTGGTGGCCATGATCCACACATTTCGTTGCATCCCTGCCACTCCGAGCAACAGACTGAGCAGGTGGAGTCTTGCTGGGCGACGACCATCGAACCCGCGCTACTCCCCGGCGCCGCGGTGCTTGCGCGGTACGACCGACCGGTCGCGTAAAGCGAGGCTTCAGCAGAATATCCTGGTATACCCATTTCAATAGCCTTCTTCCCGTTCGCATCTACCGGTCGTAGTACGGCGACAGCCTGGTCACCAGAAACGGAAACTCCTCGGTTACATCCACGCGCATAAAGAACTTCTCTGTCACATCGGTGGCACGGCTGGTATAGGAAAAGACCACGTCGACGATCTTCCGTGCAGCACTGAGCCTGGAAAGCTGGACGTCAAGACCGGTCAGCGAGGCGTTGGCGGCAAAGCACTCCCCGGCCTTGGCGTAGATTGCCGGATAGCGAACCGCGCAATAGTTCAGGGCGCGCTGTTCGTCGGTGGCGCCGGCGTTATCCGCCATCTGCATGATGCGATCAAAAAGTTCCTCGGCCGCAGCCGGGAACTCCTTGGCGGGGGTTTTTTCGGGACGCGGAATCGCTTTGATCAGTGAGTCCCGGTCGAAGGAGTAGACTTGATCGAAGACCACGATAGGGACCATCAGTCCGTTGCACAATTCCGGCGGAGCGACTGGCCCTCGAGCTCCGATCACACAATCCAGATCCATGGGGCTGGGCATCGGACGCAGAGCCTCAACCAGCAGATCGAGGTCCGCCGGGTCACGAGGAATCAAAATGTAAGTTTCCAGACCTTCGATGGTCATCACCCAGCACAACTGGCGCGCCAGATAACGATTCTGCCGCTGCGAGAGGACCTTGTGGACAGCTTGGCGGTCGGTCAATCCTGCAGTCTCGGCCCTGCCGGTGGCTTGGGCAAACTCTTTTTCGACCGAGGGACGCGGGAATCGCGGCTCAATTCGGCCAATGGCATAGATGTAGTTTGGAAGGGGACCGGAGCCGTTTGCAGCCGACGCGGTTCCGCAGGTGGGATAGGACTGCGCGGCGATGACACGATCCGCTTGTACCGCTGGGGTCTGCGCATCGATTGTGGCGGGAGACGCCGCTTCCAATGCCGCTTTCACTTCGACTGCTTCCATGAGACTGCTCCTTCGTGTTGAGATTGTGAGAAATCCAACAGAGCAGTGCACAAGAAAAGGTCTTCGCCTCCTGCCACTGTCTCTGTGTCTCACCGCCTCTGTCGTTCCAACCGCGCTTGCAGGACTTTCAGGCATTACTGTGCCGGTCGGTAAGAACGTGTTGCAAGATCGTAACCAACGGATGTAAACGGTA
>JAGWRJ010000834.1 GCA_028869725.1 Alphaproteobacteria bacterium
GAAGCGCGGTACAATGCGGCCGGTCTCGATACCGGAGATATGGGTTTGGGGAAGACCTGCTTGCCTTCCGACCTCGGCCTGGCTCCAGCCACGCCGAAGCCGGGCCGCCTTCAGCTCCCGGCTGATGGCCTCAGGTAGGCGGTCCATTCGGATCGGTCTTATATGTGATTTCATCTATTTTATCCCTTCGCATATAATATCGCATATGAATAGCTGGGGTTCAATATGTAATTTTAGCTTGATTCCCTACACTGATATAAAATCACATATCTTGTCGACTCGGCCGTGACCCAAGGGGTGCTCCGGCAGAGGTAGACGGCCTGCTCGGACACGGGGCCAAAATTCACGAAATCTACGCTCTGGAACCGTTCTTCATGTGCCGGAACCACTTTTCAGCAAAGGCCGGAGCCAAAAGCGGGTTTGTGGCGCCCGCCATAAGAGGTCGGGAAATAAATTTGGAGATCATCGTTCTGGATGGTCGCCCAGTAGGCCGCCGCTAAACGGGGGCCCCTGAAGAAGAGCGGGCACAATTGGCGCAGGAGGCCGCAGATAGGCTGATCTAATCTTGTGATGTCGGCATTCAGAGTGCGCGCATGAGCGATCCAGGATGGCAGGCTGTTGGCCTTCGTCTCAAGAAAGATTGGTTCGATCGTTCCGAATAGTTTTCCGGGGCGATCGCCTACTATGATCGCGCACTTGCTTAAAATCCCAAAGTGGGCGCTAAGCGCAGGGCTCAGCAGCTGCGTAAACTTATGACGTGATAAGAGCTATGCTTTTTGGTCTTGGCTCGGTCCGCGTTGGTGCGGGCGGATATTGTTCTGCCCAACGTCAGTGTCCGCGTACAACTCCGTATGCAGGCTCGCGCTCTATAGCGCACTCTTTATTTGCGCTTGTGGGCGCGATAGGTGTCCACAAGCTGAACGCGGCATTGCTCGGCTAGCTCCGCACAGTTGATCATATTCTTGGTCACACGTTCCACTGCCACGGCCCGGTGCTTAATCTTCTTCAGCATGATCTTGCGGAAACACTCCGGCTTGCCGAGGCGTAGCTGCAGCATCGCGCAATCGTGGCCCGCCAGGCGCTTGAGCATCGCCTTGGTCTGTTTGCGATCGGGATTTTCGTCGCTGAGCGCGGCGATGCCTTTGAACTTGCCGAGCTATTTTTGCCGAATGTCCCTCACCGCACCTCTAGCCGCGCTTGTCGTAAACGCTGCGTAGCATTTGAGCGCGGTGGACACCTGTCGTTGCCGTGCGCCAGGTTTCCAGGCGTTGGCCCCTTTGGCGGTCATCGCGCTACGGCGCGCGGTAATGGTTGTGGCGTCGACCTTCAGTTCAATCCGGCGGCGGGGGATGTCAATGGCGACCGTATCCCCGTCCTCGACCAGGCCGATGAGGCCGCCTTCCGCAGCTTCAGGAGAGACATGGCCGATGGAAAGTCCTGAAGTACCCCCGGAGAAACGGCCATCTGTAATGAGGGCGCAGGCCTTCCCGAGCCCTTTGGATTTCAGATAGCTGGTCGGATAGAGCATCTCCTGCATACCTGGTCCACCGCGCGGGCCTTCATAGCGAATAACCACGACATCGCCGGCTTTGATCTTTCCTGTGAGAATTGCGCTGACCGCGGCATCCTGGCTTTCAAAAACTCGAGCCGGTCCGGAAAATGTGAGGATGCTCTCATCCACACCTGCTGTCTTCACGATGCAGCCTTCCTCCGCAAGATTGCCGTAGAGGACTGCGAGCCCACCATCCTTGGAGAAGGCGTGAGACTGGTCCCGGATGACGCCGCCTTCCCGGTCAAGATCGAGTGTTTCCCATCGGCTATTTTGGCTGAACGCCACCTGGGTCGGAATGCCACCCGGCGCGGCCCGATAAAAGTCGTGCACGGTGGGGCTGTTGGTTCGGCGGATATCCCAGCGCTGCAGTGCCTCGCCCAGAGTTTCAGAGTGCACAGTTGGTACGTCGCCATGGATTAGTCCGGCGCGGTCCAGTTCACCGAGAATGGCCATGATGCCACCGGCACGGTGTACATCCTCCAGATGTACGTCGGACTTCGAGGGTGCAACCTTGCACAAACAGGGGACACGCCGCGAGAGGCGGTCGATGTCGGCCATGGTGAAGTCAACCTCTGCCTCATAGGCGGCGGCGAGAAGATGCAGTACCGTATTGGTGGAGCCGCCCATGGCAATGTCGAGGCTCATCGCATTTTCGAAGGCGGAGAAACTTGCCACGGACCTTGGCAGGACACGGGCGTCGTCTTCTTCATAGTACCGACGCGTATTGGCAACAATGAGACGTCCTGCTTCGCGGAAGAGCTTCTCGCGATCTGCGTGGGTTGCAAGTACGGACCCATTTCCCGGCAGGGACAGGCCTAGCGCCTCTGTCAGACAGTTCATCGAATTGGCCGTGAACATGCCCGAGCATGAACCGCATGTGGGGCAGGCGGAGCGTTCAATCGTCTTGACCTCTTCATCGCTAACCTTTTCGTCAGCGGCTGCGACCATCGCATCGATGAGGTCGAGTGCGACCGTTTTGCCATTGATGGTGACTTTGCCCGCCTCCATGGGGCCACCAGAGACAAATACTGCGGGTATATTGAGCCGCAATGCCGCCATCAGCATACCTGGGGTGATCTTGTCGCAATTGGAGATGCACACCATCGCATCTGCGCAGTGGGCGTTGCACATGTATTCGACGCTATCGGCAATGAGTTCGCGGGAGGGCAGGCTATAGAGCATGCCGTCGTGCCCCATGGCGATGCCATCGTCGACCGCAATGGTATTGAACTCGCGCGCAACGCCACCAGCTGCCTCGATTTCCCGCGCTACGAGCTGCCCCAGGTCCTTAAGGTGTACGTGCCCGGGTACGAACTGGGTGAATGAATTGACCACAGCAATGATGGGCTTTCCGAAGTCGGAATCCTTCATGCCGGTGGCACGCCATAATCCGCGGGCGCCAGCCATGTTGCGGCCATGGGTGGTTGTTCGGGACCTGTAGGTTGGCACAGCAGAACTCCTGAAACTGAAACCGCGGGCAATCTGTGAGACTGCGGGGAGTCGATAGCGTAATTCCGGGATCGGCAACAGGCTCCAAATGGCGGATTTAGTCCTTGCGCATAACTGTCACCCAACCTGTCTCGAACCGATCGGGCCAGGGCCTGATCCCAAGTCTTAATCTGAAAATAAGCTGTTCACGCCAAGATTTTATGCAAAATAAAAGCCGCATGAATATTCCATATTCATGCGTATATTCTACGGCATTATTAAAAATTTTATCATAATCTACTGACATAGCGTGACTTATTATTTATATTGATCTGGCATTCATTGTCGGTGCGAACATGTGGCCGATCTTGGCATGCTGCAGGGCCGGCCAAGCCCGCGCGCTGCTGAGCCCCCCGTATACCTGCCGATGTCGCCCTGATGTGTCTCGGTGGGCGGGGCCCGCGGATGGCGGGAGCGGATTTTGTGCGTCACCTCTGCGGCGGCGCGGGTTCAGACCAAGTTTGGAGCCCAGGAAGCCCGCGGGGCTCCCACGGTAATCGAAGTCCCGGCCATATGGTGGCGCATCGGCTTCCTGCGCCCCTTGCGCGTGAGAGCCGGTCTTAAAGAGCAGCTATTGGCAACTTCTCGAGTTACCGCTTTTACGGGGCCGGGTGCGGGGGCTCGTCCTCGAGATCTGCCGTCAGGATCTCGTAGATGATTGCCGCCTTGCCATTGAGGCTGTGGCCAGACCTTGCAACCACGTCGCCTTCGCCTTCTGCCCACAGTACCGCTTCTTCCACCTCTGCAACGCTCGGTGAAAGTGCCAGAATCTCCATCAGTGGGGCGTCGTCAATATCCCCCACGAGATGAACCAGTTCGGCTTTGGTGATCATGGGTGTAATTTCTTGCCAAAAGAAAGCCCGCGCCGCCAGCTCTTCCACCTTTGAGTCTCCTCCGAGGCGCTCGAGCATGGCGATCGCGAGCCCTCCTTCACGCATCCTAGACAGAACTGGTACATCGCTTGGGCAAATTCCCATCCCAAAGGAATGGTTCAGTGCCGTACTTCTCCGTCCTTGCCTCCACGTGAAGGCATATTGATGATCGTTCAAAAGCCGTAAGGAATCTTGACATAGCTCAAGCTCTGAGCGGTACGTGAATCACGCACAACGTGAGAGGGGGCAGTACCGGAGGTGAACCACAAAAGCTATGAAGCGTGCCGCTAACACCGCAGGGTGCCTGCGTCCAACGCGCGGATGGATCTGCACCATGAAGCCCGAGGCCAGGCTACAGATCTGATGGAGCCTGCAGTCGATTTTAAGATCGAACAAGTTCCTGACTTGTCATCATTCGGGCCCCGATCTCGCTAAATTTGGCTTGCGCCTGGTCGAGCGAGCCATTGACATTGATCGCACGGCAACAGTCCCGAACAATCACGACCTCAAGTCCATGCGCAGACGCATCCTCGGCCGAATATCGTACGCAGAAATCGAGTGCCAGGCCCGCAAGAAAGATGCGTGAAAGACCGCGTTCGCCAAGATAACCCATAAGCCCGGTAGGTGTAGTCCGGTCGTTCTCGTAAAAGGTGGAATAAGAATCTATATCCGAATGTATGCCTTTGCGAATGATCGCGGCGGCATGAGGCGCATCGAGCCGCGGATGGAAAGCCGCGCCTGTTGACGTCTGCACACAATGATCGGGCCAAAGGGTCTGGGGACCGTAGGGCATCAAAATCGTATCGTACGGCTTGCGCCCGGGGTGAGCACTGGCAAAAGACGTATGATTGGCCGGATGCCAGTCCTGAGTCAGGATGACGTGTGCGAAGTGTTTCGCCATACGATTTATTGGGGCCACTATGCTGTCGCCGTCAGGTACGGCAAGGGCGCCGCCAGGGCAGAAATCATTCTGTACGTCCACGATGATAAGGACGTCACGCTCCGGAAATGGGCGCGGTGCCGTCATGAGGCACTGTCCGCACTGATACTTTGTTGGCGATCGAATGTACTGGCAATTTCGCGCAAGGCATCTGCTACCACAACCGGATAGATTGCGCCTGCCTGCAGTTTGCGGAGAGCTGTGGGTAACCGTTTCAACTCCTCAGCGGCATGCGATCGCGCCATATCGAGCGTCGCATGCGGCTCCACACGTTCGCCGCGACGCATTACCTGTTTCAGGAGCGGAATGCCGTCTTGGCTGTCACTCTCCAAAGAGAGTGTGTCGCCAATCATGTGGCCGTCAGATGCATACCGGCGCCAAACCTGCTTTCGACCCGGCCACGTTGCCTTTCCGGTGGACCGTTTGCGACGCGGCAGCCCTGCATATTCCTGAAGCTTGTACGCGCAATCCAGAGCTGGAACGTCTGATGACGTTGTCAGACTAGTACCGATTCCGAAGCCATTAATGGGAGCCTTGGCATTTTCCGCAGCCATGAGGAACGTTTCGTCGAGGCCGCCACTGGCGAAGATTGTAACTTTTGAGAGACCGCCATCGTCGAGAATTCTGCGTACACGTTTTGAAAGCGCTATGATATCGCCACTATCAATCCTTACGCCTCGAATCTGTATCCCTTTGGCGTTCAGCCTGGGAGCTAGCTTGACAATCTTCTTTGCCGCTACCTCGGTATCATAGGTATCGATTAGAAGGATCACATTCTTCGGTCTTGCCTGCGCGAATACTTCAAAGGCATGCACTTCATCGTCGAAAGCCTGAATGAAGGAGTGCGCCATAGTACCATAGGTGGGGATGCCATAGATCTTTTGGGCGGCGAGTGTGGCTGTACCGGAAAATCCCGCCAGATAGCTCGCCCGGGCTGCGAGCAGACCTGCTTCCGCGCCATGTGCACGGCGCAGCCCGAAATCAACCAGAGTCTTTCCAGGAGCAGCAAGCACCATGCGGGCCGCTTTTGAAGCGATGAGTGACTCGAAATGAAGTATGTTGATGATCCTTGTCTCAACCAGCTGCGCCTCCATAAGTGGCGCAGTGACACGCAAGATTGGCTCCTGCGCAAAAAATGCAGTTCCCTCTGCCATCGCTTCGACATCTCCCGTGAAGCGGAACGAGGCCAGATAGTCCAGAAAAGAGGAGCTGAAATCGCCCTTTTCCTTAAGCCAGTCGAGTTCACTGGGGGAAAAGCGCAGCACCTGAAGATATTCCAGGACCTGTTCTAGTCCGGCCGCGATCAGGAAGCCTCGTTGCGGTGGCAGTTCGCGCACGAAAAATTCGAATACCGCGATCTTGCTTTCACCATGCTCCAGGTAGGCCTGAAGCATGTTGAGCTGATACAGGTCGGTAAGCAGGGGGGTGGTGCGAAGGTCCATGGCAAATCCAGATGCGCGCGACCGCAGCATAGACGTCCCCTAGCCATGTTCCTGATGTGAATCAAGGCCTCTGGCCGGCGTTCGCGCCACCCTTACTTTGTTTCGAGGACGCGACACTCATGGCACGGCTTGCATTTGTCGGTGACGTGATGCTGGGGCGGCTTGTGTCGGAGTGTCTGCGAACAGGGCTCAAGGCCGAGCAGTGCTGGGGGGATGTCGCCCCGCTTCTGCAGGCGTCGGACGGGGTCATTGCCAATCTCGAATGTGCTCTGACGAACAGGCGTGCGCCCTGGGTGAGGACACCGAAGGTGTTTCACTTTCGTGCTGATCCGCGTGCAATTGATGTTTTAAGGGCCGGAAATATCTGTGCGGTTTGCCTCGCTAACAATCACGTTCTGGATTTTGAGGTCGAAGGACTCTTCGATTCGCTGGACAACCTTGAGCGGGCCGGCATCGCCCATGCCGGTGCTGGACGGAACAGGCAGCAAGCCTTTGCCGCCACAAGAGTCTCCCGGGGGGGGCTTGCCATCGCGTTACTGGGGGTGACCGACAACGAGCCAGCCTTCGGGGCCGGGGAGCACAGGGCAGGCACGGCCTATGTGGATCTCAGCCAGCCTGTGGCGATGCTGGGTCCAACGCCGAAGGAGGTGGACGAGCTGCGACTCGCGGGTGCCGATCTCATTATCCTGTCCTGTCATATGGGGCCAAACATGGTTCTCGCGCCGTCTGCAGAGATACGTCACTACCGTCACTCACTTGCCCGGCGGGGGATAGACGTCGTGCATGGCCACTCTGCTCATGTTGTTCAGGCTATCGAACAGGTGGAACGCTCCATTATCCTGCACGATA
>JAGWRJ010000835.1 GCA_028869725.1 Alphaproteobacteria bacterium
AACGGTTACTGCGCCTATGTCGGCGAAGGCTTAAATCGTTGGCCTGCAGTGCCCGTAAAAGACGCGGCTCGGCTTTATCGCTTGGTAGTCGAAAAGGCCAAGCCGAACGCGATCTATCATGCAGTCGCAGAAGAAGGCATTACGATACGAGATATTGCAGAGACTGTTGGCTGGAGACTGAACCTGCCGGTCCGATCCATTACTGTGGACGAGGCAGCCGTCTATTTCGGCTGGCTCGCCATGTTCGCAACACTCGACATGCCTGCGTCAAGCGCCCAGACCCAAGCCAAACTGGGGTGGCACCCCAACGGAAGAGGCTTGCTCGCCGATCTCGAAGGGTTGCAACTGGCGGACCACTAACCGCGGAGGCAGGGCGACATTCTTTCGCGATCACCCTTTGCCATCAACCCGATCGGCACATGGGGTTCCTCCGGATCTACCGCAGGTCCTGAGTTGGGCGTTGACTGACAGGCTGTCGCGACATTCGAGTCCGGGCACGGCTTCAATCCGCGCCGCTGTATTGCTTTAGTTACACATGTACCATATGGTACATATTGTACCTGCCATGAGGATACGACCATGCACCCGATCACAATCGTGGCCACGGCACATAGCAAGGCCGATGCAGGGTCAGTATTTGCGGTACTCAAAGATGCTCCGAACTGGCCCTGCTGGTCGATGTTCGATGCAGTCGAACTCAATCAGCCAGGAAACCATGAACCCTATGGTGTTGGATCGGTCCGCACATTCATCACTAAGATCTCCCGAGCCCGGGAGAAGGTGACCGAACTGATCCCCGATCGCCGTCTTGCCTATGTGCTTCTTGCCGGCTTACCGCTGCGCGACTACAGAGCGGTGGTCGAGGTCGAGCCGGAACAGGATGGCAGCAGGGTGACATGGAGCTGCTCATTCTATCCAAAATATCCGGGTACGGGTTGGTTCTGGTCTCTGGTGATGCGTCATACACTGAACACCATCTCGGCTCAGCTCGCACTGGCGCCGTCAACGCCAACATATAAAGCATGGCAGGCAGCTTGACTGGTGAACGAAAGACGCTCGCGCCCACTGCGCGTGAGCGCCTGCTCGCGGCAACCATGAACCATGTGACCCAACATGGCGTGGGCAATTTAACGCTGCGCCAGCTCGCCAAGGCATTGGGCACAAGTCACCGCATGCTGGTCTATCATTTCGGCTCGAGGGAAGGGCTGATGACGGAGGTGGTGCGACGGTTTGAGGCTGAGCAGCGTGACCTTGCCGCGATGCTGATGACCGATTTCGGACTACCCCCTGTCGACCAGGCGCGACGTATCTGGACGCAGCTGGCGAACAAGGAGATGTGGCCGCGCGAGCGTCTCTTCTTTGAGGTCTATGGCCAAGCGCTTCAAGGTCATGGGCACGCACGCATGCTCTTGAACGAAGTTGTCGACGCCTGGCTTGAACCATTAGTGGCCGCCAACCGTCGCAATGGCATGACGCAAGCGCAAGCCCGCGCAGCGGCGCGGCTGGGACTGGCCGTCATCCGGGGACTTCTGCTCGACCTTCTGGCAACTTCAGACCGCAAAGGCGTGGACGCCGCGATGGAGCACTTCCTGACAAACTATACGCCGCTTCTGAACGGCGAAGCAAGGAAGCCAAAAGGTCGCCGCCGTTCCACCTGACGCCCATCCTTCCATCAATCAAGGGTTCGCCAGCCCGGATCTGTATGAAGGCTCCCGGAGAGCCGACTTCTTCCCGCGAGCCACGATGCAATGTTCGACGGGCAACCATGCCGCCAATCCCCCTTCAAACCAAGTCCCCTGGTGAAGCACCTATTATCATCGGAATGATGGCCCCGTATCTATTTCAGCGTGACCTGAAGTGGTGCGTGTACGAGGTGATAGCACCTTCGAAGCAGCCGGGCTCAGCCGTGCCTCACGTCGACAGCATGCTGCTGGACAACCAAAAATTACAGCTGGGCCTTGCAGGGTTGTGATCCAGTAGCCTCAATGTCCTGGCGCCACGAGCGGCAGGCTGGACTTGGAGTGGCCAGGCGCGGCGACAACGTTCAACGGTATCGGCTTGCGACGCGGAGGACAGCTGAGGCGTGCGCGCATTCCCTTCAGATAAGCCCGTCGCACAAAGCCCGCAAGTATTGCTGCTGACACACGGCGATCGTGGCGATCAGCACCAGTGACAAAGCGGATGACACCACGAAAGGGTATCCAGCCAGATGCAGCACTTTGCGCCGCACCCCAAACAGCGTCGCCTGCGCTTTGCTCGCTCAGAATTGCCGCGTCTGCATCAGACTTCGTAGAGGCAATGTCTGGACCAAGAATAGCAGAGAGCGCATCAATTCTCGCCCAAAGGCTGTCGCAATCAATCTTGGCCGGTTCGGCGTAGGGCGCGGCTGCCGCCTTCTGCAGGAGAGGAGGAATTTCTGTGCCCGAAATGTTCAAATCAGCAAATGGTTGATTGAGCATCGCCCCGATTCGCGTCTGCGCATCCGGCCTCTCGCGTGTCGGCAGTTGCGACTGCGTTGCACATCCCACGAGCATGACAAATGCGCCAGCGTAGGTCGCGATCAATGACGGAATGCGCGAGTTCATCGCGCGGGACCTAGGAGAGGTCGCGGACCAGCTCCTTGAAGCGATCCCACTCCGTGGCTGGCCAGATTTCTGTCTGCGCATGCCCGAACGTACGGATAAGGGCTGAAACGCGCGCGGCAGTCTCGATATCGGAAGCCTTGAATATGTCCAGATAGTCATATGGCCCCAGAACGGCAAAACTTGTAACCCACTCAACGCCGGTGCATTCCTTGTGGACGCGGGCCATTACATCGCG
>JAGWRJ010000836.1 GCA_028869725.1 Alphaproteobacteria bacterium
GCCGAGCTCTCCTATGTCGGCCTTGCACATCAGACCGCGGGATTTGGTCCGGGCCTCGGACAGGCGAACCAGGTTCGGGCCCTGCTTGAAACCGGGATCGTGTTCTAGACACCTGGCGCGATGGCAGCTGACGGCGTTATCTGTGTCACGGGACTTCCTCACCCATGGCTCTGGCCCCGACGCTATCAGACGATTTGCAACAGGCGTTTCAGCTTCGCAGCTATGGCCGGTGTGAAGGACATCCTCAAGGCCCCCTTCATTCGCCCGCCTGACCATGCCGCAGACTGCAGGGCGAAGTCACGCCACAGCAGCACATTGGGACTTGCCTCGAGGACTACACCCATGAAACCCTGCGCCCTGGTTCCGGGAGGCGCTCATGTCGGATTTTCCGCGCGACTTTCTGTGGGGCACTGCGACTGCCGCCCACCAGGTGGAGGGCAACAATCGCGGCAGCGACCTCTGGGTGATGGAGCATCTCTCCGAAGGACTGTTCGCCGATCCTTCCGCGGATGCCTGCGACCACTATCATCGTTATCCTTATGATATTGCCCTGCTCAAGGGCCTCGGCTTCAACTGCTACCGCTTTTCGATCGAGTGGGCGCGGATCGAGCCTGAAGCCGGATCCTTTTCGTATGCGGCCCTCGATCACTACCGGCGCATGATCGCGGAATGCCACGCGCAGGCGATCACACCGATGGTGACCTTTCATCACTTCACCGCACCGTTGTGGTTTGCGGGCGAGGGCGGCTGGGAAAATGCCCGCAGCGTCGACTGGTTTGCCCGTTACAGTGAACGCGCCGCCAAGGCTCTGGGCGACCTCATTCCCTTTGCCTGCACCATCAACGAAGCCAACATTCCGCTCATGATGACCCTGATGCGTAGGGCTGGTAAAAGGAGCGACGCCATCGCACGCAGCCATCGGGCTGCAGCGCAGAAGATCGGCGCCGAGCGGTTTTCCACCTTCCTGACCGGCGACGGTCAGGAAGCAACACCCCATCTCATCCGCGCCCATCGCAAGGCGTATGATCTCATCAAGGCGTACATGACGGGCAAAGTTGGCATGACGCTGTCGCTCAACGACTTCCAGGCAGACGCAGGCGGTGAGGAACTGTGCGAGACGGCCCGCAGTCAGATCAATACCCAGTTTCTCGAAGCCGCGCGCGGTGATGACTTTGTTGGTGTGCAGACCTATACGCGCGTTCGTTTCGGTAGCACGGGCCTGCTTCCGCCTGCCGCCGACGCAGAGCGTACCCAGATGGGGTATGAGTTCTATCCCGACGCGCTCGAGGCGACCTTGCGCGAGGCGGCGCGCACCGCTGGCACCCGGCTCATCGTGACCGAGAACGGCATCGGGTGCGACGACGATCGCCGGCGCATTGCCTACACCGAGCGTGCATTGGAGGGCGTGCGCCGCTGCCTTGCCGACGGGCTTGCCATCGATGGCTATATCCATTGGTCACTGCTCGACAACTTCGAGTGGCTCGAAGGATATCGGCCGACCTTCGGGCTGGTGGCGGTGGATCGCCGCACGCAGGCCCGTACCCCCAAGCCGAGTGCCTACTGGCTTGGCGCGCGCGCCCGGCAGGCTCAGAGCGCCTGACGCCCCCTTCGCGGGTGCCGCAGGTCCGCGCGCGCATGCCGCGTAGCGGATTGCCCAGAGTGGCCTCGCCGGACGGAGGTTTTTCAACGGGGCCACACAAGGGTCTGGCCTCTCGGGCGTCGGGGTACTATCAGAGGGACCCCGATGTATTCCGCCGCATGCCTGCGGCCACTGTCAGAGAGGATTCCATGAAAGCTCCCGTCCGCGTTGCCGTAACCGGCGCCGCCGGCCAGATTGGCTATGCCCTGCTGTTTCGCATTGCCGCCGGCGACATGCTGGGACCAGATCAACCCGTAATCCTGAACCTCCTGGAAATCACCCCGGCGCTGAAGGCGCTCGAAGGGGTGGTCATGGAACTCAACGACTGCGCCTTTCCGCTTCTGCAGGGCATTGTCGCGACCGACAGCGCTGACGTCGCCTTCAAGGACGTAGACTATGCGCTGCTCGTGGGCGCCCGCCCGCGTGGCCCGGGCATGGAACGCAAAGACCTGCTGAGCGCCAACGGCGCCATCTTTGCACCCCAGGGCAAGGCTCTGAACGCCCACGCCAAGCGTGATGTGAAAGTGCTCGTGGTCGGCAACCCAGCCAATACCAATGCCCTGATCGCGATGAAGAATGCCCCCGATCTCGCGCCGTCATGTTTCACGGCGATGCTGCGTCTGGATCATAATCGCGCCATCAGCCAACTTGCAGCCAAGACCGGCAGCCGCAATGCCGACATCAGGAAAGTGGTCGTGTGGGGCAATCATTCCTCGACCCAGTATCCCGACCTGCATCACGCGACCGCAGGCGGCAAGCCGGCGCTCAGCCTGGTCGAGCGCAGCTGGTACGAGAACGATTTCATTCCCACCGTGCAAAAGCGCGGTGCCGCGGTGATCGCGGCTCGCGGCGCGTCGTCGGCTGCATCGGCTGCATCGGCTGCAATCGACCATATGCGCTCATGGGCACTTGGAACCCAGGACGGAGACTGGGTTTCGATGGGCGTTCCCGCAGATGGCTCCTACGGGATCGCGCCCGGCATCATTTTCGGCTTCCCCTGCACCACCCGCGGTGGACGCTATGAGATCGTGCAAGGGCTTGAGCTCAGCGCCTTCTCCAAGAGCCGCGTTGCGGAAACCGAGAAGGAATTGCGCGAGGAAAGCGCTGCCATCAGCGATCTGATTGGCGGCTGAGGCTTCTAAACTCACTCAGGCGGTCGCGATTCCGAACGCGACCGCCTCCTGGGTGCGTCCCAGTTCCTGAAACCCGTACCGATTGTAGAAGGCAAGCGCGCGCCTGTTCTGCATCGCGGCCACCAGATGCAGTCCAGTTGCGCCCTGCTCCGCAACGCTCGCGCGGAAGCAATCGATCAACTGGCGTCCAAATCCGCGGCCCTGCAGGCGCGGCAGGATATTGATATGCAGATGCGCACTGTAGCGCGCACTCAGCGCAGGCAAGGTGCGCAGCGGAGCATGAATCTGACGCAGGCGCACGGCATCCAGTGAGGTGTCTTCACACTGCGGCAGCGGGTAGCGTTGCTGTAGTGGCGGCCACCAGCGTTCAGCACAGGCTGACTCAAACGCGATGGTATTACTTGTTCCTACGACGTAGCCGGCAATGCCCTCACTGTCCTCGAGGACCAAACAGCTCGCCCGGGCCAGTAGAAGATACGGCCCTACATAGATGTGTCCCAGGAGCTCGGGATCGCGATAGAGCGGACTGGCGTCATCGCCAAGATTTCCGGTCCGAAGACAGATCTCGTAGAGTACCGGCTGATCACCATCCTTCACCGCTCGCAGCTGCGCCATGTTCGCCTCCTGCGCATCAGGTTAGGATGCCGCCGAAATCAAGGGGGCACAACCATGACCCAGCGCGGCACGCAAAGCGCAGGCGGCACCGAAAAGCTGCTTATCGTCAACTGCGACGATCTGGGATCGAGCCATGCGGCCAATGTCGCCATACTTGCCTGCCTGAACCGGGGCATAGCAACCAGTGCGACCCTGATGGTCCCTTGCCCATGGGCCTTTGAAGGCGCGCAGATGACGAAGGGCTTGGACATCGGCATCCACCTGACCCTTACCTGCGAATATCCGGCCTATCGCTGGCGCCCTCTTTCGGGCGGCGCATCGCTCAGGGACAAGGATGGCTTCATGCCCGCAACCGTCAGCGAGGTCTATGCCCGCGCCGATCTGGGCGAGGTGGAAGCTGAATGCCGCGCGCAGATCGAAGCTGCCCTTGGCTGGGGCGTCGACATCACCCATCTGGATGCCCATATGGGCACGATGCAGATTCATCCGGCCTATTTCGAGATCTATCTGCGCCTTGCCACCGACTATCGCCTGCCCCTGCGCATGGTCGGCGAGGATGCGGATGCGGCACTGGGCTATCGCCCGCGCCAGAAGGCCCGGGCCGCAGGCATCGCGTTTGCCGATCACTTTGTGATGCCGGTTTGGGGAGAACCCACACTGCCCCAGTTTCGCGCGCACCTTACCCGTCTTAGGCCAGGCATCAGTGAGATATTTGCCCATCCGGTGGAAGATGGCGCAGAACTACGAAGCTATGATCCGCGCGACGCCGACGTGCGCGCCGGAGATTATGTCACGCTGACCGACACGAAGCTGGCCCAGATCATTGCCGAGGAAAAGATCGAGCGCATCAGCTTTCGTCCGTTGCGCGAGCGGATGCGGCAGGACACGCGTCAGGGGTGAGACGCAAAGAATGCAAGCGTTGCAGCCCGTGCCTGGCGTGCATCTGTATACCACATCTGATGTCCGGCATTGGCGTAGGTAACGGCCTCCGCCCCGGGAATGTGGTGCGCCAGATAGCGGTCGATGATGCGCAGAAACGGGTATGATTTGGCGCCGCTCATGAC
>JAGWRJ010000837.1 GCA_028869725.1 Alphaproteobacteria bacterium
CAATCCGAAGCTCGAAAAGCAGATCGCGACCTTCATTACCCAGGAAGCCCTGCACACCCGCGAGCACCTGGCCTTCAACCGCCTCGCCAGCGAGCGCGGCTACGATCTGTCCGAGATCGACCGCTTCCTGAGCAAGCGCATCAGCTTTGCCCGCAGCCGGCCAGAGCGCGAGCAACTCGCAGCCACGATCGCGCTTGAGCATTTTACGGCGATTCTTGCCCACGAGCTGCTGCGCGATCCGCGCTATCTCGATGGTGTTCCGACCGAGATCCAGCAGCTGTGGCGCTGGCATGCGGTGGAAGAGATCGAGCACAAGGGCGTGGCCTTCGACACCTTCCTTGCCGCTACGGCAGATATATCGGGGCTGCGTCGCTGGTTCATCCGCTCCTACGTGATGGTGATCACCACGATCCTGTTTTTCCATGAAGTGGGATTCGGTGTGTCGCGGTTCTTCCGCCAGGACGGCATCAATACGCCAAAGACCTGGTTCAGGTTCCTGCACTATCTTCTGGTGCGTCCGGGAATGCTGCGCCGCGTGATTGCGAGCTATTTCACGTATTACCGGCCAGGATTTCATCCCTGGCATGTCGATGACCGGCCGCTGATCTCGATGTATGAGCCTCAACTGGCGCTTTAAGCCCAGGTGAGGAGCAGCGCGGGATCTCGCCGCACGCTCGCTCCCCTTGAAGAAGGAGGCCGTCTATGACCCCCGTCAGATGCAGTGGCGGTCTCCTTCTTCACTTTTTTACGCCCGGAGCGGCAACAAATCCACCATGGATTGATCTGATCCACTTTTCTGATCGATGGCGCGCCGGAGGGCGTCAACATCCGCCCTGGATGCACGCGCACAAGCTCGCGCTTTGCGCGCGGCGTTGAGAGCGCGGGCCATGGACCGGCTGGATCCGACGCTCACTGCTTCTGCTGCCATGAAAGCGCTCGCCTTGATGGCAAGCAGCTGCGCCAGTCGGCACCGCGATTGCCAGCTTCTGGCACTGGTCAAGGCTGCAACCCTTACCCTGACAGGTGGAGCTCATGGCAGGCAGCTCTGCGCACGCATGGTGCAGGCTGATGCGGCTCTGGCAGAAAAGCTCGCCGCCCTGCCCTATTGGCGCCACGCGCCGATCTTCTCGCAAACCGAACGCGCCGCATTACGCTGGATCCATTGCGTGGCGGAAGCCCGTCACCAGGATGTCTCCGACACCGAATATGGGGAGGCGCGGCACCATTTCAGTGAGGAAGAGCTCGCTGATCTCACCATGGTCGCGATCGCCATGACGGCATGGAACCAGATTGCACGCACCTTTGGACCTCCTGGCTGCGCACGCGGTCCCGAGGATATCCCGTAAGCTTTACTTCCTCACGATTGCGCGCGCAGATCTTTCTTCTATTGACATTGATGTCATTACGAACTACCGGCAACTCTCCTGCCGCCTGGAGCAGGTATCATTACTGGAGGTCCGATGCCGCACTACCGCGCCCCGCTCGAGGATTATCGTTTTGTGCTGTTCGATCTCCTGGACCTCGAGGGACAGCGCGACCTTCCCGGGTTTGCTGAACTCAGCCGGTCCCTTGTCGACGATATTCTGGGAACCGCCGCGCGCTTCTGCGAAGAGGTCCTGCAGCC
>JAGWRJ010000838.1 GCA_028869725.1 Alphaproteobacteria bacterium
CAAGGGCAAGTCTCCCCGTCCGGGATTGTGGAAGTGCAAGGATTGCCGCACGCAGTTCAGCGTGACCGTTGGCACTGTGTTCGAGCGCAGCAAGATTCCGCTGAACAAGTGGCTGATGGCCGTGCATCTCATGTGCGCCAGCAAGAAAGCGATCAGCTCGCACCAGATTCATCGCATGCTTGGCGTCACGTACAAATCCGCTTGGTTCATGACGCACCGCATTCGCGAGGCCATGACCAGCGAAAACGGCGGTTTGCTTGGCACTGGCGGCGGCACGGTCGAAGTGGACGAAACGTACTGGGGCAACAACGGCAAGCAGCGCAAAGGTGCGCGCGGCTACCAGCACAAGATGAAGATCGTCTCGCTGGTTGAGCGTGATGGCGAAAAGCGCAGCATGGTCGTCAAGGCGGTCACGGGTAAGACCTTGCGCGAAGTGCTGCACAAGAACGTATGCAAGTCAGCGCACCTCATGACTGACGAGCATGCTGGCTACACCAAGGCTGGCCGTGAGTACGCTTCGCATGGCGTCACGCGCCACAGCGCGGGCCAGTACGTTGACGGCATCAATCACTCGAACACGGTTGAGTCGAGCTTCAGCCTGTTGAAGCGCGGTTTGGTGGGCACGTTCCACCACGTCGGCGAGCAGCATTTACAGCGGTACTGCACAGAATTTGACTTCCGCTGGAACCATCGCAAGGTATGCGACGCCGACCGGGCAAGCTTCTTGCTTGGTCAAGTGGGCGGCAAACGGCTACAATACAAGCAGCCCGTGTGAAGCAGCCATACAAGTAGTTGGCTAATCCCGCGAAGAGGGCAACGAACCATGAACACGAAATTTGAAAACATGATTCTCTACATCTGCAAGAAATCTGCGGATGATGCTCGCTTTGGTAGAACGAAGCTGAACAAGCTGATGTATTTTTCGGACTTCGGTTTCTATCTCAAGCGCGGCTCCTCAATCAGTGGCGAAGAGTACATGGCCAATACTAACGGCCCGGTCCCGCGACACATGAAGCCGGTCTTAGACGGGATGTTAGCCGACGGCCGTCTTGGAGAGATTGCCATTCCGACCGGCTTGCGGCCTCAGCAAAAGCCAATAGCCAAGGCTGATCCCAAAGAGAGTGATTTCTCCAAGGAAGAGCTAGGATATATTGACGATGTGCTCTCAAAGTACGAGCGCATGAATGGAACCGAATTGTCCGCTTTAAGTCACGCGGAGCCTGGATTCAAGGCCGCAAAGTTCAAGGAAACGATTCCGTACGGGACGGCCTACTTTCCGCCCTATGCAAGCGCGACGCAAGCGGTGAAAGAGAAGACCCAACGGCTGGCTTCGCAATACAAATGGCTGGGCGCCAATGACTAGGTCGGTTGCGGAGTCGCCTGAGTACGGAGAAGCCAAGGAGAAATTGCTCAAGGAGTTGGGGCAATCTGCTGCGATCTTTGACGATGAGTTTGCACCGGGGTTTGATTTCATTTTGGCATGCAAGCCGAACCTGTATGCTGAAGTGATCAAAGACTCCGGAATACGCTGGTTCGCCACGCGGGAGGGGGTCTTGCCACCTTTGTCGATTTGGTATCGGGCAGAGGAAACGAGGATCGTTCTTCTCTACATCGAAATGTATTCAAACGGACACGATGATGACTAAGCAAGAGGACGCCGTCCTGCGCCGCATGCTAAGCACGCCGCCCGAGCCGCACAAGCCAAAGAAAGCGAAGCACAAGCCGAAGCCCAAGGCACCAAAGAAGAAGCCCGCATAAAGCGGGCTTCGCTGTTTAAGGCTATTCCCTTGACACGGGTGTGTCAAGTATATAATCGCCTTCTTTTTTGGGCCGGTCTGCTCAGACGCGCTTCGCGGCAAAAAGTTTGTGCGCGAGTTCCGGCAGCAATATGGCAACACAAGTCAAGCCACCCCAACCCACATCACGATCTCGAAAGGGCCGCAGGTGGGGTTGCATGAGCCGTTGCCCGCGCTGATCCGCACTTCGTCCGCCTGGGTGCCGGGATCGAACAGGAAAAAACCAGCCCAGCGCCTCGCCGTTTCCCGCGGGATAGACGCGCGAAGGATTGCTGCCCGCTTTCGTGGGCTTGCCCTGGAAGTACGGCCGCGCCCAAATATGCACCGGCTGGTCGCTGGCTGTGAGCATATACGCCCGCCTTGTGCGCCGTGGCGCCTTCGTTGCGTCCGCCGGTGAGCCGAAGCCATCCGTGGTTCACCGTCGTGAAACATTACACTCGAAGTGGTAGGCACGAAGCAGCAGCAACATCGCACCAGACAACGAAATCGCGGCGTGTCGGACGGGGCGCCACGGACAGTACGGTCGGCAACCTTTACACATTCAGCCCGAAGCACAAAATTGATACAAAAATGTACTTTATAAACAATTGCTTACGTTTTGGTACGCAACTTGCTTTTGTTCCGGGTACCTGACTCTCTTTCACGACAGTTGTCGAGGAAACCTTGACATGAAAAAGCACATGGGTTTCGCGTTCGCTCTGGCCACAGCCGTTGCGTTTGCCGCGACCGCTACGCCAGCGTTTGCGGTTCCAATTTCCCAAACCATCCAGTTGAACCAGGTCTACACCGGTTCCACGCCCGATGGACCGGCGCCTTGGTTGAAGGCCACCTTCACCCAGACGGGTATGGATACGGGTACATTGACCCTGACATCGCTCCTCGGCGGTTCGGATTTCCTGCAGGGCTTGAATAGCGCCAAATCAACCATCGGTTGGGCGTTCTATCTGAACCAGTCGCTGAGCGGCTTGAGCTGCAGTTCGGGCGCATGCGCGACCAACAACGCGCTGTTCGGCGGCAGCTACAACTCCGGCCCCGTACCCGGCTTGTTCAACCTTGCATTCGGTTGGTCCTCCGGCAGCCGTTTTGATGGAACCGACTCGGCGATCTACGATCTAACGTTCGCCAGTAACCTGAGCGGCAACCCGTTTGGTGCCAACGACAGTGGTTGGTGGTCGGTCGCGCACGTGCAGGGCATCGGCCCCAACGGCAGTTGCAGCGGTTGGATCGTGTCGGGCGACGGCACCTTGGGTAGCGGTAGTGGCCCGTGCGGTGGCACCCCGCCGCCCAATGTCCCGGAACCCGGTGCGCTCGGTATGTTTGGCTTGGGTGTCCTGCTGATCGGCGGATTCGTCGGCTGGCGCCGCCGCTATTCCTGAGTCCACGTTTCTTTCCTGAGTGTCATGCAATCAATCCCCGGCAACGGGGATTGATTTTTCATGGGCGGCTTCGACGCGTTTCGGAGTGTTCGGACCGGGATCCCGATCGCTCAAACCGGATGGTCGAGTGCGCAATTCACCGTGCGGTGTCCATGCCTGCACAAGTTTCAACGCTGCGCGGCTTGCACGCGAAAGGCAACTGGTCGACGGGTTTACCGGCCAGCGTGTTGTCGATCCACTTGTTCACCACTTCCTTCAGGATCGCCATCGGCAGGCTGCCCTGGCCCAGCACCACGTCGTCGAAATTCTTCAGGTTGTATTTGTCGCCGAGCTTCTGCTTCGCCTCGTCGCGCAGCGACAGGATGGTCTGCTCGCCGATCATGTACGACAGCGCCTGGCCCGGCCACACGATGTAGCGGTCCACTTCGGTGGCGATGTTCTGCTCGGCCAACGCGGTGTTGTCCTCCATGTACTTCAACGCCTCATCGCGGGTCCAGCCGTCACCGCGCGCGGTTGCGTGATGTCCTTGGCCATCGCTTGTTGCAGACGCTGGGTGAATGCGGCGAGATACGGCCCGACGGCATTCAACTTGTCGACCAGCGTTGCGTAGTCCTTGGCGTTGTCGTAGTGCTTGTCCTTGAACTCATCGCCCGCGAGTTGAGGCCCCCACAACTGCGTGATCAATCCTTGCGCATCATCCGGATAGGCCGCGGCTGCGATCGAATCGTCCATCTGGTATTCGAACAGGCGCCAACTCAATTGATCGTTCGGGTCGAGCTTCGCGACGTCGATTTTCTTGAGCGCGGCAAGGTTCGCCTTGGCCTGCGCCAACTGTTTCTTCTCGTGCGCGATGCTTGGGTCGCCCCACAGCAGCCGGTAATCCGTCGTGCCCGCCGGCGGCTTGGAGTGTTCCTCGTTCCACGCCTTGTCGAACAGTGCGTGAAGCTGCGCGGCAGGCGTGTTGGCCGTCGTTGCCGAGGATGGCGGCGCGGCGTTGATGGCGCCCGTGGCGGCGAACGAGAGCGCTAAAGCAAGCGTGACGACACGGCGCATGATGGGCAGTCCCCGAAAGATGATAGACGACTATAGCGACGGGATTGCGCGCGCGACCCGTGCCGGAAGTTGACAGGGGCGCAGGCGGTGAATCGGCAGGTGGGGCGGCGCGCGAATTACTCGGGCCACCCATTGCACACGCCCCCGGATCAAGTCCGGGGCAGGCTCTGCGGGCCATCGGCTGCGCCGATGTTCACTCCGGCATCCCTGCCTTCGCAGGCCGATCCATGGGCCTCGCCCCTCGCTGCGCTCGGGGCCAGCCTTCGGCTGTCCAAAATCGTTCCAGACGATTTTGTCGAACGGGGTTTAATTCCGCACCCATCTCGCAGAAACGCAAAAGCC
>JAGWRJ010000839.1 GCA_028869725.1 Alphaproteobacteria bacterium
ATACAAGGCTGCGCCGTGCACGGCGTGCGTCATCTCGTTGAGAGCTTGCTGCCCATGGAGCGCACCCAGTGCCGTCATGATCTCTTCGGGTGAGAAGATCGAATCGTCGACGACCAGTACAGGCGCCCGCATCGCTTCGGTCAGCGTCTCGATTCCGCATAGTCCGCATCCTGTCGGCCCGGCAAGATAGCGACGGCGCTCGACGAAGGTGGTGGCGGGCGATTCGGTCAGTCGCATCTGCAGTTCGATACCGATCGGATGTTCGAGGATGTTCAGCCCCTCGATCTCGGAAGGCGACTGGATAATGCCCTCGGTCAAACTGAAGCCCACGGCAAAGTCTTCCAGATCCTGCGGCGTTGCCATCATCACGGCATAGGAGGAGCCATTGTACGTGAAAGCGACTGCTGTCTCTTCGGGAATGGTGCGGTGGCCGCTGACGCGACCGCCGTCGCGCCAGGCAGTTCGTTCGACACGGCAGGTCGGGTTGACCAAGAGCTACTCCGCCGCTTCGGCCGGAGCTATGCGGCGGCTCAGGCGGGTCAGGCTGTTATAGTCCTCCTGCCATTGCGATGGGCCGTTCGAGGGCGAGACCTGCACTGCAGTCACCTTGTATTCCGGACAGTTGGTTGCCCAGTCCGTGAAGTCGGTCGTGACAACGTTCGCCTGGGTATTAGGGTGATGAAACGTCGTGTAGACGACACCCGGTGCCACCCGTTCGGTGATCAGCGCACGCAGAGTCGTCTCGCCGGCGCGGCTCTTTAGCCTGACCCAGTCTCCGTCGCGCACGCCGCGTTGCTCGGCATCATGCGGGTGGATTTCGAGACGATCCTCTTCGTGCCAGACCACATTATCGGTGCGTCGCGTCTGCGCGCCGACATTGTACTGGGTGAGGATGCGGCCGGTTGTGAGCAAGAGCGGAAAGCGCGGGCCCACTTTCTCGTCGGTCGCAACATACTCTGTGACGAGGAACCTTCCTTTCCCGCGCACGAACTGGTCGACGTGCATAACGGGCGTCCCCATCGGCGCCTTCTCGTTGCAGGGCCATTGCACCGAGCCGACCTTCTCCAGGAGATCAAACGAGACTCCGGCAAAAGTCGGCGTCAGACGGGCGATCTCGTCCATGATCTCGGACGGATGATTGTAATTCATCGGATAGCCCATGGCATCGCTGATCATGCAGGTGATCTGCCAGTCTTCGTAGCCGTTCTTCGGCTCCATGACCTTGCGCACGAGTTGAATGCGGCGCTCGGCGTTGATGAATGTTCCGTTCTTTTCCAGGAACGTCGAGCCTGGCAGGAACACATGGGCGTAGTTGGCGGTCTCGTTGAGAAACAGGTCCTGCACCACGACGCATTCCATTGCGGCAAGTCCTGCTGCGACGTGCTTGGTGTCGGGATCGGATTGCAGGATATCCTCTCCCTGGATGTAAATGGCCTTGAAGCTACCGTCGACCGCAGCATCGAGCATGTTGTTGATGCGTAGTCCCGGCTCCTTGTCCAGTGAGACGCCCCAATCGACTTCGAACATCTGGCGGACCGCGTCCGTCGCGATGTGCCTGTACCCCGAGAGTTCGTGCGGGAACGACCCCATGTCGCACGAGCCCTGCACATTGTTTTGTCCGCGCATCGGATTTACCCCGACGCCGGGGCGACCGATATTGCCGGTCGCCATGGCGAGGTTGGCGATGCCCATCACTGCTGTCGATCCCTGGCCGTGCTCGGTCACCCCCAAGCCGTAGTAGATCGCTCCGTTGCCGCCTGTTGCGTAGAGCCGTGCTGCCTGGCGGATGCTGTCCGCAGGCACGCCGGTGATCTTGGCGACGGCCTCCGGACTATTCTTCGGATCGGCGACAAATTCCGCCCAGTGTTCGAAGGCGTCCCATTCACAACGCTCGCGGACGAACTGCTTGTTCACCAGTCCTTCAGTGACAATGACATGCGCCAAGGCCGTCAGCATCGCGACATTCGTGCCGGGCAGCACCGGTAGGTGATAGGCCGCTTCGACGTGAGGCGTGCGGACGAGATCGATGCGGCGCGGATCGATCACGATCAGCTTGGCGCCCTGACGCAACCGTTTTTTCAGACGCGACGCGAAAACCGGATGCGCGTCGGTCGGGTTGGCGCCAATCAGAATGGCGACGTCGGTCTGTTCGACCGAGTCGAAGTCCTGCGTGCCGGCCGAGGTGCCGAAGGTGTTGGCAAGACCATAGCCGGTCGGCGCATGGCAAACTCGGGCGCAGGTGTCTACGTTGTTGACGCCGAATCCGGCACGGACAAGTTTCTGAACCAGGAACGTCTCCTCATCGGTGCAGCGCGACGAGGTTATGCCGCCGAGCGATCCGCGGCCATAGGTCTTCTGAATGCGCTTGAATTCCGAGGCGACATGGGCGATCGCTTCCTCCCAGGAGACTTCGTGCCACGGCTCCGTGATGGTCTTGCGCAACATCGGCTTGAGGATGCGTTCCTTGTGGTTCGCGTAACCCCAGGCAAACCGACCTTTTACGCAAGAATGGCCGTGGTTCGCTTTCCCGTCCTTGTACGGGACCATGCGCACGACCTCTTCAC
>JAGWRJ010000840.1 GCA_028869725.1 Alphaproteobacteria bacterium
TGCAGAACGGCGCGCATGGATAATGTCGCGCTGGAAACGACGTTCGTACATCGGTGTCGGTTTGAATCGTGAGCGCTGCCATCACTGAGCCTCGAACTTGCGCGCGATGATCTCCACAGGGAGAGATGATCTTACAGCCAACGCTGCATGTGCCCGGTTTCGGCCTCCTGCGTCAAGGCCGCGACGAGAACTGACGTATCGAGGTAGAGGATCATTAATGCGCCCCGTCACGCATGCGGCGGATGAATTCGCCTGCTGGCTCCTTCTGCATCGGCATGCTTGCGACTATCGCGCGCAAGGCCGCGATGTCGATACGTTTGCGCGCCGTCAGCACTGCACGAAGCTCTTGAGCCGCCAACGACTTGCAGTGCACCGGCCGGAACCAGCCCATCCACAACAGCTGGGCGATCCCGCGCGCGTCCTTGCGATCGGTCTTTACCGGCATCGTCTTGAACGCCGTCCGGACGTGACGGGTCTCCAGGAGCCCAACGGCAAAGCCGGCCTCCTTAAGTCCCGTGTATAGCCGCTGTGACAAAGGTCCTGCTTCAAGGCCGATCCGTGCAGCGGCCACATCCAGCCCACCAAACCGGGCGACCAGCGCCCGTTATCCCATCTACCGTCAGAGACTGGGCACGGTCTTTCCTAATCGGTTAGGTTTTGCTATGTTGGCATATGCCCACGGTCTTGCGCATCGGTGGCCTACGGGTCGTGATCTATCCGAACGACCATCGCCCCGCCCATGTCTACGTGATCGGCGAAGGGGAGGCGGTGTTCATCCTGAACTGCCCGGATGGCCCGCCAGAACTGCGCGAGAGCTATGGGTTTAATCGGTCGGACGTGGCTCGCATCATGGCGGAGCTGGCTGACCATCTCGCCAACTTATGCTCCGAATGGAGGGATATTCATGGCCGTTACTGAACAAGAGTTCGCCCAGGCCGAGAAGCGAGCCCAGGCGCACCGCCAGACGGGCTATGCCGTGGCCGCTCGCTACGACCGGCGCACGTCGCGCGTAGTGGTAAAGCTCAACACGGATGTGCAGATCAGCTTTCCGCCGCGCCTGGCTGAGGGCCTAGCCAACGCCACGCCGGATGACCTGGCCGCCATCGAAATCAGCCCCTCGGGCCTCGGCCTTCACTGGCCGAAGCTCGATGCGGACCTGTACGTGCCCGGCCTCATGGCCGGCCAGCTCGGTTCCAAGCGATGGATGGCCGCCCAGCTCGGTGCGGCCGGAGGCAGCGTGCGCAGCCCCGCTAAGGCCGCCAGTTCCCGCGAGAATGGCCGCAAGGGCGGGCGGCCGCGCAAGGCGGTCAACGGATGACACAAGCGGGCGTCATAGGCGTAGCTGTCAATCTGCTTGAGCGCTGGATGAAAAGTCTTGACGTTGTGTGTCACGATGGCCTCGGCCTGCCCGTTCAGCATCCGGTGCTCAAGCTCGCAATTTCCCTAAGCGAGACGTGCTGATTCTGTCGTTGATGAATCTTGCCGTAACCGCGGGTGTAGCTGCACCTTCAACCAGTCAAAACGCACGCGCTCCTGCTCCAGGCGTAGGCCCGGCTGGAACCGGTCAAATCTGAGGTCATCATAGAGGGCCGTCTCCTCAGGCGAAAGATCAGGCAGCTCGTCGCGCGTGGGCTCAAGCTCCTTGCTCCAGTGCGTGCGATGGGCAAGCAATGTGTCCCGGTCCATGAGCATCGACCTCGCGTGGGGGAAATAGCCACGCAACCGGGCGAGAATGGCGAACCCATGGGTGTCAATGTCGCCCCAATAGTGCAGCCGGCAGCGATGCAGCCACTGGGCGTGAGCCAGCGGCTCCCAGCCATACCCGGCGCCGAAAACGACGAGAGCGCGGGGAGCGGGTGGGAAGGCGAGAAAATTGATTTCGTTCTCGGCGAAGCGCCAGCATGCCGACCTGCTGCCAGGCGCTTAGGTTGCCCAGTTTTCGACCTTCAGGCCGGACACCCGCTTAAATTCCCGCCCATTGTTGGTGACCAATATCAGTCCTTCAGCCTTAGCGTGAGCAGCAATCCAAAGATCATTGTTGCCAATCATCTGTCCGTCCCGCGTAAGAGCTTCTCTCAA
>JAGWRJ010000841.1 GCA_028869725.1 Alphaproteobacteria bacterium
ACATTGCAAAGCACGCCGCTATGGCGGCGGTAGGCATCGGTCTCGCAGCCATGGCAGCTCCTCCAGCCGAGGCTGCTTGTTTTGTGCCCTGTGCAGGGCCCGCGTTCGGTATGTACCGGCCCATCATCCACCGGCCGATTTACGGATATAAAGTACCAGGAGCGGAGGTGATCTTGAACGGCTCAATCTCCACGTGTTTGCGCAGACGCTCCGCAACTGTTGTGGCAAAAGTCACGTCTGTATCCGGCATGACAACCACGAATTCCTCGCCGCCGTAGCGGCAGGCAAGATCGATACCGCGAACATTGGCGCTGATCCGTGCTGCGAACTGGCGCAACACTTCATCCCCGATGTCATGTCCATGGCAGTCATTGATTGACTTGAAATGATCAATATCCATGATCAGGAATGCGAGTGGTTTGCCGGATTTTTGCGCGTTGGCAATCAGCGTGTCGAGGTGACGCGACATGTAGCGACGGTTGTGTAACCCCGTGAGCTGATCCGTGATTGCCATCTCGAGAGATAGTTGAACATTCTGGCGCAGGCGGTCGGCATAACGCTTCTTGCGAAGCTGGGTCCGTACTCGAGCTACCAGCTCGTTGCGGTCGACGGGGCGGGACAAGTAGTCGTTGACGCCCATCTCAAGGGCTTGGGTCAATTTGCGCCGATCTCCGTCACTGACGACGACGAGAATTGGGACGTTACGCACCTCTGGCAATGAGCGAAGCTGGGAACACAGGCGCAACCCATCAAAGCTGCGCAGACCCAGGCTGACGATAATCAGGTCGTAGTCTCCGCCACGCACCCGCACGATTGCCTCTTCGAAAGCATCGACCGCTGCAAGTTCGTTGTCGGGTACAAGGGACTGTTCCAGCCAGGCAACGGATTCTGGGCGATCTTCGACGACAAGAATGCGGCCACCCTGCTGCATGTCGATCAGTGCGCCAGCCGGATCGATCAGCCCTATGCTCTGGCCGGTCGTCTCGCGCATGCGCATTTCGTCCATCATCATCTTCAGGCGTACAAGACTGCGGACACGCGCAAAAAGGGCCGAGTCATCGACAGGCTTCGTCAGAAAATCATCGGCTCCAGCGTCAAGCCCGGCAACGCGATCCGCTGGCTGATCGAGCGCGGTCACCATCACCACCGGAATGTGGGCGGTACGGGGATTGGCGCGAATCCTGCGGCATACCTCGAACCCATCCATGCCTGGCATCATGACATCGAGCAGGATAATATCGGGCTCATGCTCATCCATGCGACGCAGCGCATCCTCGCCATTAAAGGCTGTTACCACCTCAAAATACTCGGCGGACAGTTTGGCTTCGAGGAGCTTTACGTTCGAAAGAATGTCGTCGACGACAAGAACTCGGGCGGTCATAACCTCACCCGATGAATTGCTTCACCGTGGCCAGAAAGCTCGTCACGGAAATGGGCTTAGAGATATAGGCTTCGCAGCCGCCCTGCCGGATTACCTCTTCATCGCCCTTCATGGCAAAAGCGGTCACCGCGACCACGGGAATAGCCTTCAGGTTATCGTCTTCCTTCAGCCACTTGGTAACCTCCAGCCCTGACACTTCCGGCAGCTGGATGTCCATCAGAATCAGATCGGGGCGGTGTTCCCGGGCAATGTCCAGTGCTTCCATACCATCCTTCGTTTGAAGGATACGATAACCATGCGCGTCAAGCAGATCGTGAAAGAGCTTCATATTAAGCTCGTTGTCTTCCACGATGAGAACCGTTTTCGCAGCAGCGTCCATGACTTGACTCTCCGAGGCCGACACGCGCCAATCCCTCCGCTGGCAGCCTTTGGTCGGCTACCACCCCAGCGGACCCGTACTATCCACCCAAACCATTAACGCTCCATTGACAATGACCCGCCCTCCCCCCGACTTGACCGCCGATGTACTGGCCCTCGAGGCCCTCGGGTTCCTGGCCGAAACCGACGGGGCCCTCGAGGACTTTGCCGCCGAAACGGGCATCACCCTCGCCGAGATGCGTGAACAGGCCTCGGAGCCGCAGTTCCTGGCCGCGGTGATGGATTTTCTGCTGACCCATGAGGATCTGGCCCGCGGGTTCTGCATGGCGCGCTCCATCAATGCAGAATCCTTGCATCGGGCACGCCGAAGGCTTCCTGGTTTATGAGCGACTTTTATGTCGCGGCACAAACCGTGCCGCTTGATCCCAAACGCCCCCTTCTCATCGTCGACGCCGACGAGGTTCTGCTGCGCTTCGTTGCGGGGCTAGAGGCGTTTCTGGAGAGCCGCGGGCTAGTCCTTGACCTGTCGAGCTATCGCCTGCATGGCAATGTGCGCATGGGGAGCACGGGAGAGGCTCTACTAGATGTCGAGGTCAGTGCCCTTCTGGAGGAGTTTCGTTCCGAACTCGACAGCCTGGAGGCAGTGGATCATGCCCGTAGCGCCCTCAGCGAGTTGGCCCCCTTGCTCCAGATCGTGGTCCTCTCGAACATAACTCCGAATCAGGCACCTGCCCGTGTCCGAAATCTCAGGCGTCTGGGATGGGCGTTACCCCTGCTGTGCAACAGCGGGCCCAAGGGGCCGGCAGTCGCAGCCCTGGCTCGGCGGGCAGCTCCTCCGGCCTTCTTTGTCGACGACATCGGTCAACACCACCGCTCGGCGGCAGCGCATGCGCCAGACGTCATCTGCATTCACCTTGTCGGTGATGACCGGCTGAAGCCCCTACTGGCGACAGCGCCCGAGGCGCACTTGCGGGCTGAAGACTGGCGCGAGGCCAGTGCCTTCATCCGTGCCCGCCTCGCCGGGTAGCCCGTCACGGCCGCAGCGGACGGGGCAGCCCGTCAGAGAACGACTCCGCCCCGGCTGGCTCCTGTCCAGGTCCTGGCCTAGACTTGCTGAGATAGTTGATACTCACGCGACATGACTTCCTTGCGCTACCGCTTTGGAATTGATCTCGGCGGCACCAAAATCGAAATCGCCGCGCTCGACAGCAGGGGCAGCGTTGTACTGCGCGAGCGCATTCCCACGCCCAAACACGACTACGCAGCAACCCTGAGCAGCATCGTCGGACTGGTCACCACGGCAGAAGACCGTCTGGGAGCCTCAGGCAGCGTGGGCATCGCCATTCCCGGCACGATCAGTTCACGCACCGGTCTCGTCAAGAATGCCAACTCAACGTGGCTCAACGGTCGCCCACTCGATGCCGATCTCGAAGCTGCGCTGAGCCGCCCGGTTCGCCTTGCGAACGATGCCAACTGCTTTGCGCTCTCTGAGGCGGTCGATGGGGCTGCGTCCGGCGCCAATGTCGTGTTCGGCGTCATATTGGGTACAGGCGTTGGCGGCGGGCTCGTGGTGGAGGGACGGATCATCATGGGGGCCCACAGCATAGCCGGTGAGTGGGGCCACAACCCGTTACCTGGTGCCGAAGCTGATGAAACCCCGGGTCCGGCCTGTTACTGCGGTCGAAGAGGGTGCATCGAAACCTTTCTCAGCGGTCCGGCCCTCGAAGGCGAATATGCCCGCTTATGCGGAGAGCAGCGGCCTGCGGCAGACATCGCCCGACGGGCTGTTGCGGGCGAGCCGCAGGCGATGGCGGTTCTCGACCACCATCAGGACCGTCTGGCCCGGGCGCTCGGAACGATCGTCAACGTGCTCGATCCCGACTGCATTGTACTCGGAGGTGGCCTGTCCAATCTTGATAGCCTCTATACTGGTTTGGCCGCACGCGTAATGTCCTATGCCTTCACGCCTGAAACACCCCCGCTTATACGGCGCAATCACCATGGCGATTCCTCGGGGGTACGGGGCGCTGCATGGCTCTGGCCATGAGCGGTTTCTGTCGGGACTGCCTTGCGGACGCCGAGGGGGCACGCTGCACAGCTTGTGGGAGCCGGCGCCTGCTCGTTCATCGCGAACTATACGAACTCAACATTGCCCATCTGGACTGCGACGCCTTTTACGCTGCGATCGAAAAACGCGACGATCCCTCGCTTCTCGACAAGCCGCTTATCATTGGCGGTGGCAAGCGCGGTGTCGTTTCAACGGCCTGCTACATTGCACGGATCTCCGGGGTGCGCTCGGCAATGCCTATGTTCCAGGCTCTCAAACTGTGCCCAGAGGCGGTCGTAATTCGTCCGGATATCAAGAAATATACTGAGGTCGCCCGCGCGGTACGGGCGGCCATGCGCGCGCTGACACCTCTGGTCGAACCGGTATCGTTGGACGAAGCCTATCTCGACCTCTCTGGTACTGAACGTCTGCACGGTACCTCTGCAGCCAGGACCATGGCCAGGCTGGCAAAACAGATCGAGCAGGAGATCGGCATCACCGTCTCGGTCGGCCTGTCATACAACAAATTTCTCGCCAAACTTGCCTCGGACCTCGACAAACCTCGCGGTTACGCGGTGATCGGCCGCGCCGAGGCGTTCGAGTTCCTGCGTTCCAAGCCGATCTCGTTCATCCGCGGCGTGGGCGATGCCACCGCCGCCAGGCTGGCCCGAGACGGCATCACCCGCATCGCGCAACTACAGGACATGGCTGCAGACGATCTGGCAAAGCGTTATGGAAAGACAGGTTGGTGGCTTGCCAACATGGCCCGTGCTCAAGACGCGCGGCCAGTCGATCCGGATGCCGAAATGAAGAGCATTTCGGGTGAGACCACCTTTGCCGCGGACATCGCTGATTTTGAGACCCTGTCACATCTGCTCTGGGACCAGGCGGAACGGGTTTCCGCGCGCGCCAAGGCAGCGCAAATGGGCGGCCGGACGATCACGCTGAAACTCAAAACCGCGCGCTTTCAGACCCGCACCCGCGCGTCGTCACTGGATGCCCCGACCCAGCTTGCCCACCGCATCTTCGAAGTCGCAAGCCCTATGCTAGCCCGCGAAGCCGATGGCACGGCATTTCGGCTGATTGGTGTCGGCCTTTCCCAGCTGGCTCCATCCGGCGACTGCGACCCGCCCGACCTTCTGCGGGACGAGCGGCATGCGGCTGCCGAGCGGGCCATCGATGCGGTGCGCGCCAAATTTGGCCGCACGATCGTTACCAAAGGCCGCTCGCTGCCGCGCCGCTAGGTGGCTCCGTCATGACGCGCCAGGAGACCATAGAGGTCCGGACGGCGATCACGAAACACACCCCAACTCGCACGCATCTTTGCCAGCAGATCAAGGTCAAAGCTTGCGGCAATGCTACCCTCACTTTGGCGGTCCAGTTCGGCAACGATTTCGCCGGCAGGACCTGCAATGAAGGACGATCCATAAAAGGTCAGTTCCGACTGCAGCCCCTGCTCCGTCCCAACTCTGTTGGCAGCAATCACTGGCATCAGGTTAGCGGCGGCGTGCCCCTGCATTGTGCGGCGCCAATGATCACGCGAATCGATATTGGGTGCCGGAGGGGGTTCAGATCCGATTGCCGTTGGATAAAGCAGGGCTTCCGCCCCCATCAAGGCCATGGCACGGGCCGCTTCTGGAAACCATTGATCCCAGCAAATACCGCACCCAAGAACGCCGGCCTTGGTCTGCCAGACCTGAAATCCCGTGTCTCCAGGGGTGAAATAATATTTCTCCTGATAGCCAGGTCCGTCCGGAATGTGCGCCTTGCGATAGCGCCCGAGCACGGCGCCATCGGCATCAATCATTGCCACCGTATTGAAATAGGTCTGTCCGGCGCGCTCGAAAAAGCTGATTGGAAGAACCACCGCGAGCGATTTAGCCAGCTCGGACATTTCGCGAACGAGCGGATTGCCCGAAAAAGGTCGAGCCAGCGCAAAATGATCCGGTGACTGGTCCTGACAAAAGTACGGGGTTTCGAATAATTCCTGGATCAGGACGACATTCGCGCCCTGTGCGGCCGCGGCGCGTACAAAACCCTTCGCTTTGGCCACGTTGGCCTCACGGTCCCACGAGCACGAAAATTGTACCGCTGCGAATCTGACGGATCTCATCGCAGCTGAGGTTCCTGTTGAGTGATGCAGTGAATGCCACCGCCGCCCATGACCACATCCTGGGCGTCTATTTGCAAGATATCCCGGCCAGGAAAGCAATCGGCGATGACGGCACGGGCCGCTTCGTCATTCGCATCGTCAAACGCAGGCATCACGACACCGCCATTAGTGAGATAAAAGTTGACATAGCTTGCAGGAAGCCGATGCCCCCGCCAATCTAGCTTCGGTGTAGCCGGCTGAACGATTTCGGCGATCCTGAGCGGTTGCCCTTGTGCATCGCGGGCTACGGACAGCCGACGAATCGCTTCGCGCACCGGCCCGTAGTCTGGATGGGCCTTTGCTGCCGGCACACCAACGATAACCAAGCCTGGCGCAGCAAAGCAGGCGATATTGTCCACATGTCCGTCGGTTTCCTCATCGCAGAACCCGTCGCCAAGCCAGATAATGCGACGCGCACCCGTGAACAGCGCAAGGCGCTCTTCCACTTGCTGCTGCGTCAATTCCGGATTGCGGTTGGGATTAAGAAGACATTGCTCGGTGGTGAGCAATGTGCCCTGGCCATCCACATGGAAGGCCCCACCTTCGCAGACTAGCGGTGCCAGATATAGAGAAGCCTGAACCTGCTGGCTGACCCGAGTGGCAAACAGGGCATCGTCCCCATAGGGGCTATACTTGCTGCCCCAGGCGTTGAACCTCCACTGTACGGCAGCAAGTGAAGTTCCAGGTCCTGTCAAAAAGGTCGGACCGATGTCCCGGGCCCATGAATCGTCGAGTTGGCACTCGAAAATCTCCGCCTTCCCGGCGCAGGCAAGTTTCACCTCCGCAGCATCGCTTGGGCGTACCGCCATTACCACTGGCTCGAAGGTGGAAATAGCGCGAGCAATGCGCGCCACGGCCTGCTTGGCACGAAGCAGCCCCTCTGGCCCACCCCAGGCTTCAGTGCGGCAGGGCCAGCACATCCAGGTGCGCGCGTGCGCACTCCATTCCGCGGGCATCCAATAGCCATCGCGGACGGGGCACGGATCATCTGCGTCGAGGCGTCGCGTCATGAACCCTCCACCGCCCTCTATAGCGGCAGATTGCGCGGTACGGGAGCCCTTCTTTCCGCTCGCATCGCTGGGCATGGCGGATTAGCTTCTCATAAGGACAAAGAAGGAGGATTCCATGACCGGCACCATCGACCGCCGCCTGAGTGAGCTTGGCATTGTATTGCCGCAGCCGCCGGCCCCGGTAGCGTCCTACGTGCCATATGTGACATCCGGCAATCTTGTCTTCATCTCGGGGCAGATCCCCCTCGAAAATGGACAGGTACGCTATGTCGGCACTATCGGGAAGGAATTGAGCCTGGAAGATGGCAAGGCCGCAGCGCGCGTATGCGCCATCAATCTCATCGCGCAGCTAAAGGCCGCTTGTGGAGGTGATCTCGAACGGGTCAGACGCTGCGTTCGCCTAGGCGTCTTTGTCAACGCAGCACCAGGTTTCGGGCAACAGCCAGAAGTAGCCAATGGCGCTTCGGATCTCATGCTCGATGTCTTTGGCGACGACGGCCGTCACAGCCGTGCGGCGGTCGGTGCAGGTTCGCTGCCACGAAACGTGGCCGTTGAGGTTGAAGCAGTGTTCGAGATCGCGTGAGTACAGTCACTGCACGCATTGTGGGAGGCGCAGAGGCAATCGGGCGCACTGCCTGGAATGCATGCGCCAACCCGCTGGGCCGCAGTGACCCCCACCCTTTTACCACCTACGAGTTCTTCTCGGCACTCGAAGACACGGGCTGCGCGAGCCCCCGTAGCGGGTGGCAACCAGTACACCTGGTACTGACAGATGGCGACAGGATTGTCGGCCTGATGCCGCTCTACGCAAAAAGCCATTCACGCGGTGAATATGTATTTGACTGGGGCTGGGCCGAGGCCTTTGAGCACGCCGGTGGTGACTACTACCCCAAACTTCAGGCCGCAGTTCCCTTTACCCCGGCCACTGGGCGCCGGCTTCTCGTCGCGGAGGACGCCCCTGGCGATGCGTCAACCCGTCTGCTCAAGGCTGCGGCATCTGCCGTGGATCAACTTGGTTGTTCCTCGCTTCATGTAACCTTTATGACTGCGGATGAGTGGCAACAAGCTGGTCAATTAGGATTTTTGCAGCGCAACGACCAGCAATTTCACTGGCAAAACCAGGGATATGTCTCATTTGATGACTTTCTTGGACAGCTCGCCTCATCAAAGCGCAAGAACCTGCGCAAGGAGCGTGCCGCCGTAGCCGCTAGCGGCATCGAATTTGACTGGCTTACCGGGCGAGATCTCACCGAAGACGCCTGGGATCACTTTTTCGCCTTTTACATGGACACTGGCAGTCGCAAATGGGGCACGCCTTATCTGACGCGAGAGTTTTTTAGCGTTCTGGGCGAACGTCTGCGTGACCAAATTCTACTTGTTATGGCCCGCCGCGGTCGGCGCTGGATTGCGGGCGCCCTCAACCTTTTCGGGGAAGAGGTGCTTTTTGGGCGCAACTGGGGTGCGATCGAATATATACCATTTCTACACTTTGAGACCTGCTACTACCAGGCAGTGGAATTTGCAATTACCCAAAAACTTGCCAAGGTTGAAGCTGGCGCACAGGGCGAACACAAGCTCTTGCGGGGATACATGCCGGTGGCAACTTATAGCGCCCACTTTATTTCTCATCCGGGCCTACGCAAAGCCGTATCAGCGTTTTTACGCGAGGAACGCGCAGCCGTAAGCGCAAGTATTGAACACCTCGCTGAGCACGGTCCATATAAGAAGGATCACTGAGGCGGGATCGACACTCTTCACAGGCGTCCTATGTTTTGTATCTCTTGGGATGGTGTTCCACAGCTTGTAGGTATCAACGAAGGAAAAACTCCACCATGGCCTACGATTCAAATAATATTTTTGCCAGAATACTGCGGGGCGAACTGCCATGCGTAAAGGTCTACGAAGACACGAATGTTCTGTCATTCCTCGATATTATGCCGCAGGTTGAAGG
>JAGWRJ010000842.1 GCA_028869725.1 Alphaproteobacteria bacterium
ATTTGTGGAAATTCCACTTCGGCGTGGCGGCATCGCCAAGCTCCGTGGCTACCCAGCGATAAAGCGGATGAGCGTCCGCGCCCACCACATGCTCCTTCGCCGTCATCGGAAAGTCGGCGGCAAATCGGCTCTCGCAGAATTGTCTGATCTCGGCCTCACTACCCGGTTCCTGCCCGCCAAAGTCATTGCAAGGCACACCAAGGATGATCAGCCCCGTCTCCCTTCTGTCCCGCCACAGCCGCTGCAGTCCCGCATATTGCGGGGCCAGGCCACACTGGCTTGCGACGTTGACGACCAGCACGGCCTTGCCGGCATAGCGGCGCAAGGGCAGGTCACGGCCCTCAATGTCCCGAAATGAAAAATCGTGGGCGCAGGTCATGTTTCCTCCTCCGCGGCGGCGCATCGCCCCGCAAAACCAAAGTTTACCACGTCTTAAGACAATCGGCGGCGCTTAAGGTTAACGGATGGGCAACCAAAAGGCGGCCATCATGAAGAGCCTGTCCCTCCCGGGGAGTACCGTGACCAACGCCCTGATTGCATTTACTTACGCCATGGCTGCTGCCGTTGTCGGAATCGTTCTGCACATGCTGGGCGCGGTGGCTGCGCCCGTCGCCGCCATGGTTGGGTTCTGTCAGATCCTGCTGTCGCTTCAGTTGCACATGCTCGTGCTCAGACGGCGTACATCCCGGCGTATCGCAGAGGAATTGCGCGCGTTGAAGGTGGCAGAGAACGAGACCAGGTCGGAACTCGCGGAGCAGCGGGTCCAGATGAATGCCATGCGCGACAATTTTGAAAATCGTGCCAGTGCCCAGAACAAGAAAATCGTCTCCGAGCTCAAGATGCTTGAGGGGCTTATGCGGGAGTTTGCCGGACGGATTTCAGAGCGGGCTAAGGCGGTTGCTCCTGCCGGCGCCGAGCCCGTGCTCAGTGCACCTCGCCAGCTTGGCCCATCCTATATCGAAAATCTCGGCGAAGAGGATCTGCTCGAGACCATCCGGGCAAGTCTCGAAGAAAATCGCGTCGATCTCTATCTGCAGCCCATTGTCAGCCTGCCTCAGCGCAAACTGCGCTACTACGAAGCACTCTCGCGACTGCGCGCCGAGGACGGCGCACTGATCATGCCCGCCCAATACATCAAGATTGCCGAACCGGTCGGCCTGATGAGTGTCGTCGACAATCTGCTACTGTTCCGCTGCGTGCAGGTCGTACGACGGCTGATCCAGCGCCAGCGCGATATTGCGGTCTTCTGCAATATCTCCGGAGATACGCTAACCGACACCGAGTTCTTTCCGCAATTTCTCGAATACATGCATCACAACCGTGACCTCGCAGGGCGCATCGTATTTGAATTCGCGCAGGACGCGCTGGCAAAGGCCGGCCCGCGGGGCGATGAAAACCTGACCTATCTCGCGGGGCTGGGGTTCAACCTGTCCATGGACCACACCAGTTCGCTCGATCTGGATTTCGCCCGTCTCAAGAAGATCGGATTCCGCTATATCAAGGTCCGTGCATCGACCCTGATGGGGGGCATGCAGGGCGCACAGG
>JAGWRJ010000843.1 GCA_028869725.1 Alphaproteobacteria bacterium
CCGATTCCGCCATTGCCCCCAGTCACGAGCGCACACTTTCCGCTGAGATCAAATGGTTTGAACATGGTGCTCCTCCATAGCGCAACTCAGATCACGCTAGAGGGGCAGAGCCCGGCCGTCCAGCGCGCTCATGGCGGTGCTCAGTCTTGAGGGGTAGGGGGAAGACCCAGGTGAATGCGGGCGCTGGTTCTGATCATGCGCTCAGTCTCCTGCCAGAGGCCCAGCGGTAGGGCGCCAGGTTCGAACCATGTGGCATCCATGGCATCGCTCGCGGCCACCGCCTCACCAGACAGGGCACGCGCGCCGTAATCGATGAGGACATAGTGGCCGGCCGCGCCGAGCGGGGCGGCGTCGACAATTTCGGCGACACCCGCAAGACCCAGAATCTCGACTTCGAGACCGGTCTCTTCACGGATCTCCCGCCGCAGGGCCTCCTCCAGGCGCTCTCCGTGCTCGACCCGGCCCCCTGGCAGGCTCCATTGCCCCGCCCGAGGGGGATTGCGGCGACGGATGAGCAGGACCTGCCCCTGCGCATTCCAGATGACGCCGGCGACGCCTACGATGATCCGCGCGGGCAGGGAGGCAGCCACGCTCAATTCTCCTATCGCTCAACGACACCCTAAGCGGGTTTCAGCTAGGATTTGCCCGAAAACGCGACTATGTGTGCTCTCCGGACGGCCGGCCCAAGATTTGCCATCGCCGCGCGGCAAGACTATTCGAGATTCACGGGGACACAAGGAAAGGACTAGCCCATGAGGGGTGCGACAGCGTGGCTTGGCTTGATTGGTGTTGCGTTGATGCTGGTGTCCGCACCGGCTTGTGCCGCGGTTCCCGCGTCGCTCAGTCCAGCAGCCAATGCCGCCTTCCTCAAAGCGTTTGCTGCCCAGAAGGGCGTTTACGTCACCAATAGCGGAATCGAGATCAAGGTCCTGCACAACGGCTTTGGCAAACGTCCTTCAGCCACCGATCAGGTGCTCGTGAATTATACCGGAAAGCTGATCAATGGTGAGGTCTTCGATGAGACTGAGCCAGGGCTACCGGCAACCTTTACGGTCAATGAGTTGATCCCGGGCTGGACCGAGGCGCTGCAGAAGATGCGCGAAGGCGACCACTGGGAAATCGTGATCCCGTCCCACCTGGCATATGGCGTGCGCGGTGCGGGCAGCGCGGTGCCGCCGAACCAAACTCTGATCTTCGACTTAACGCTGCTGAAGGTCTTACCACCGGAGCAGCACTCTGACAGCCAGTCAGGCGGTCAGTAGGCATCCGGCGCCTGGTGGACCGGCAGATGCCGCCGTTCCAGATCTGCAATTGGCGTCAGTAAGGGAATGAACTGTCGATGCTGCGACGCTGGTTTGCCAGGCTGCCCGGAGGTGCATTGCGCATCGCCGTGGCTCTTGTTCTGGTGGTCAGTGCTTCGTTTCTGTTCTGGGCAAGCCGTGATTACGAGGTGATTGCGCCGGACTGGGACGGGCAGGTACGCGGCATCGCCTATGATCCCTCGCACTCATTTACCTTGCGCCAATCAGAACATGTCTCGGCACAGCGCATCAACCGTGACATGGCCCAGCTATCCACCATCACGGCCCATATTCGTACGTACACAGTGGCCGGTGGCATGGCACTCGTCCCCGAAATTGCCCGACGCTATGGCATTACCGTATCTCTGGGAATCTGGATCGGGCCGGATTTGGCGGCCAACCAGCAGCAGATCGAACGCGGTATCAAGGTCGCGCTCGCCAACCGGCGGGTCGTCGATCGCGTGTTCGTAGGCAATGAGGCAATCCTGCGAGGGGATGTGACGCCCGAGCAGCTCAACGGCTATATCCGTGAAGTGCGTGCGGCCCTGCCCAATCGCATCAAGGTGTCGACGGCAGAACCGTGGTCAACCTGGCTCCTCAATCCTGATCTGGGCCGTTATGTCGACTTTATTACCATTCATCTGCTGCCGTACTGGGAAGGGGTGGACGTGCATGGAGCACTGGTATTTGACCAGCACGCCTATGATCACATCCGCGAAGAGTTCCCGGACAAGCCGATCGTCATCGGTGAAACCGGCTGGCCTTCAGAAGGACGCACGCGAGGCGCGGCGGAGGCGTCCTTGGCCAATCAAGCTTGGTATATCCGCAATTTCGTGCAGCTGGCTCTGAAGAAGGGGTACGACTATTATCTCATGGAGGCGTATGACCAGCCCTGGAAGTACGCCAACGAAGGCGCGGTCGGCGCCTATTGGGGCATGTTTGATGCCACAGGCCATCCCAAATATCCGATGCAGGGCATGTTGCGCAGCTTTCCGCAATGGCGCAGCTATGCGCTTGGCGCTGCAATACTCACGCTACTCCTCGGATTTCTGATCCTTGGCCGCATGCCGCGAGTGCGCCA
>JAGWRJ010000844.1 GCA_028869725.1 Alphaproteobacteria bacterium
GCAGAAATGGTGACCGTGGCAGTGCGCCGGGTCAACCTGAGCGATCCGGGCCAGCCCAAGCTGATGGATTTCATTGATCCAAAAAAATATACCTACCTGCCGAATACGGCGGGCTGCTTCACCGGCGAAGACGCCGTCCGTACCTTGCGTCTTGCCCGTGAGGTGGGCGGATGGGATCTCGTAAAACTCGAAGTTCTCGGCGATCGCAAGACGCTCTACCCGGATATGATCGAGACGCTACGGGCCACTGAGCTGCTGATCCGGGACGGGTTTCAGGTGATGGTCTACTGTAGCGATGATCCCTTGATGGCCAAACGGCTCGAGGAGCTCGGTGCCTGTGCGATCATGCCGCTTGCCGCTCCAATCGGCTCGGGCCTTGGGCTTCAGAATCCTGTCGGCATCCGTATGATCATCGAAGAGGCCAAGGTGCCCGTCATCGTGGATGCGGGAGTAGGAACAGCATCCGACGCTGCCATCGCCATGGAGCTTGGCTGTGACGCGGTACTGATGAACACCGCTATCGCCGAAGCAAAGCATCCGGTGCTGATGGCCGCTGCGATGAAGCACGCTGTGCAAGCGGGACGGCTCGCCTATCTCGCCGGGCGCATGCCTAAAAAGCGTTATGCTGATCCGTCGAGTCCTCTGGCCGGCCTGATCTAAATCAGGGACTCCTTGCTTCGTAGGGCAACTCGTGCCGCGCGCTGCCAGTGCGTGCTTCTTTTACAAGTCTAGCTCGCACGCGGGCGCATCAGGTGTGCCAGCTGGTTGCTTGTAACCGCACCTTCGCGCATCCGCCCGTTCACTATGAAGGCCGGTGTGCCATCAATATCAGCAGCCATAGCAAGGGCGTTTGCATTGTTGATGGTTTCGGTGACCGACGGTGCCTCGGCATCCTTTTGCAATTGCGGAAGGTTGAGCCCAACCTCTCTGGCAATGGCGAGTGCAACCTTGCGGTCCACGAGGCCTTGCTGGCGCATCATGGCAAAATGATAGGCGAGATATTTCTGTGGCTGGGCCCGAGCGGCGATGGCAAGCCGGGCGACTGCTACGGAGTCGCTGCCCTTGATCGGAAATTCGATAAAGGCAAAGCGGGCATCGTTCTTGTGCGCGTTGTAAAAGGCTTCAACCGCTGGATTGGACGCACGGCAGAACGGACAATTGTAATCGAAGAATTCGATGAAGGTTGTCTTGGCGTTCGCAGGTCCGGTGATAAAGGCGAGATGAGAATCAAAAAATGGCTTCAGTCCGAGCTTGTTGACGGCCGCTTGGCGTGCGGCGTCATCCGCATTCTGCTGTTCTTCCTGTAGCCGGTTGCTCATGGCCACGAGAATGTCGGGGTGCGCGAGAAGGTAGCTGCGGATCGACGTCGTGGCGTTGGGATTGGGCAAAAGTCCTGCTGCGGACAGCCCATACACGCTGGCAACGGCGATGACCGCGCCGGCCAATGCAGCTGTCAGCGTGGTTCTGAAACTCATGACCCGTTCTTAACCTCTGTCGTGCTGCTGCCGGGCCAGCGATGCTGCCGTCGAGACAATGTCACTGGCCCGCTGCCAGGCAATCGTGCCCGGCGTCAGCTTATGGGCTGCGCGATTGGCGAACATTGCCGCCATTTTCATGCCACCGCTCCAATAATAACGTTCGGCGGTTGCCAGATCGGCCATAGGCTGGTTGCCAAGGGTCGAATAGGCCTGCGCTTCTTCGTACCAGCCGAAGGTGTTGGTTCGATCCTGCTGCATGGCGACCCTGAGATTGGAGACTGCAGCCTTGAGCTCGCTGCGTTGATTGGTGGCGATCTGTGCGGCGGCGAGAGAGACGCGGATCAGCGGCGCATTGGGTAACAGATCCACCGCCTTCTGATAAGGAACGATACCCTCTTTGGGCTTGCTCATCTCGACCAGGATCTGCCCATACATCTCCCAGAAATAGGGATCCTTGGGCTCACGCTTGATCAGCGTCGTGATCTGCGTCAGCGCCTTCTTCAGGTCCGGTTCGCGAAAATAGGCCATGGCGCGGGCATAAAGCGCTTCATCGCTCTGATCGGATGATGGATAGCGCCGCAGTACCTCGTCCGGCTTATCCAGATAACCGATCAGCTTGGCCTGGATCATGTGGAATTCATGCACGACGGCCGGGCTGTCCTTGACGTCCTTGTAAGGGCTTGCATCTACCCGGTTGCGCAGTTCGTCGATGCGGACGTCGTCGGCCGGGTGGTCGGAAATGAAGGTTTTGTTGAAGTAGGCGCTCATGCGCTGCTGCTGGGCCAGCATCTCGAACACCTGCAGCATGCCTTCGGCGGACTGATGGGTGCGCGTCAGATAGGTGACGCCGCGCTGGTCAGCGGTCGATTCCTGGGCCCGCGAAAACTGCAGATACTGCGACATGGCAGCCTGCTGACCGAGGACAAACGCGCCCATGCCCGCTTCGCCCGCCCCCGCCACCATGGCCACGACGCCAACCAGCATGCCCAGCAGCATCGGGATGGTCGCCTTCTGCATCGCCATCGCGCCGCGAATCACGTCGCCACCAGCGATGTGGCCGGTTTCATGGGCAAGGACGCCCTTGACCTGGTTGGGGCTGGTCAGCTGGGTCAAAAGTCCGGTATTGACGAAGATGTCCTCGCCTTCACCTTCGAACGGACTTTGGGTGGCGAAGGCGTTAATGGTCGGATCGGCATTCAGATAGATGTGCACCGTGGATGGATCGATGCCAGCCGCCTCCAGTAGCGGGCGTTCGTAAGAATAGAGGACACGCTCGATTTCTGTGTCGCGGATGATCTGGATGCCCTGGGCCGAGGCAGATGTCGTTCCAGCCAGAAGCGCGACCAGCGTTGGACCGACAAAGGCCAGAGCGCGTAGTGCCGTCTTAAGGCGGTCGCCAGATATCCTGATCCGAGGGTTGCAAAACGCCAAGGCTTGACCTCTCCTCTCACCCCGCGCCACATCCCGGGTGCGGACCCTATGAGTGGGCCCGCCCGGCGTCAATCAGGGCCGTCATGTCACGTCGACGCGCGATCTGAACCACAGAAATTGGACCGTTTCATGCCACGTCTGCGCATTCTGCTTTGTTTCTCCGCTGCCCTTCTGCTCGCCGGCTGTTCGCTGGGTGGTGTAACCTATGATCCCAATCGCGGGCTTGAGGCAGCCGGGTCAGCTACGCAGTCCAACCCGACCCAGGGCGATGACGGCGGTTTCTTGCTCGGTGACCTGTTTGGCTCCGGCACCTCCAATCCACGCGCCGGCTATGTTGTGGGCGATGAGCCGTCGGCAGTTAAAGCTGCCTCTGCTGTGTTGCAACAAGGTGGCAGTGCGGCAGATGCGGCAACAACCCTTTACCTGGCGATGTCCGTCACCTTTCCGGGGGCTGCCGGCCTTGGTGGGGGGGGCACCTGCGTCGTCTACGATGAACACGACGGTAGCGCTCATGCCATAGACTTCATGCCCGGAAGGACCGGGGGGGAAACCTTTGGCGTGCCTGGCAATGTGCGCGGCTTTCAGGTTCTGCAGTCACGCTACGGCCGGCTCCCCTGGGCGCGCGACGTCGCGTACGCGGAAGCTCTGGCGGCGACAGGATTTCCGATTTCGGCTGCGCTCGAACAGC
>JAGWRJ010000845.1 GCA_028869725.1 Alphaproteobacteria bacterium
GCCGGCTCGAGGCAAAGAGCGAACGCCGTTCACCCAGGCGTAGAAGAAATTCATCCGCGTCCATCACCTATGGCTTCCCCGCTTTTCTGTTACACGCACATCGAACACTGTCGGGAAGGTGTCTCAGAGGCACAAAAAGTTTCTGTCCGTCGGTTGCGCCGACGAAGAGCTCCATCTGTGACGCCACCGTCAGAAGACGGGCCGGGCGATCCTGTTCCTGCCAAGTGTCAGGCAGACTATCGAGAATATGCGTGACATATCGCCAGGTTGTCGCGGGCAAGGGCATTCCTTTGATGATAAACGCCCTGACCCGCCTCGGCCCTGCTTCATACGCAGCGAAGAGCAGCGGAAACCCGAAGCGCACATAGCAGCGATGCAGATATGCGCTGCCGGCGAGAATATTGTCGCGAGGCGCAAAGGCAGCCTGGCCCAGCCTGTACCGGGCGGCCATGGCCGCGAAGGTATGGGGCATCAGCTGCATGAGACCCATAGCCCCTAAAGGTGAGACAATCGGTACGCCACGAATGGTAGGGCGCCCGCCCGATTCGGCCAGCATGACGGCGCAGATCCAGCGACGCGGCAGTGCGAAGCGGTGTGCAGCACGGATAATGTCGGTCGCAAAGCGTTGCGGACAGTGCGGGACCGGACCATGGCCGATGCACAATGCGCACGCTATGCCTGCACTCAGCGCAGCCATAGTGGCACCAGTCTTCCGATAATTGCTGCGCGCCTCACCGGCCCGAAATAACGGCTGTCAAAGGAATGCCGCTTACCTGCCATGAGGAGAAACGCCTCCTGCTCCGACAGACGCAGGCAACCATTCCACAGAGGCAGCGGACGGCGCCGGCTATCGGCAAAGAGGCGATAAGCTATGACGTGTCCGCCCTGTGACAGAATATGGCCGTGCGCGCAGATACGCGCGCCGGCAAGCGCGACCACCCGTTTGACCACAGGAAGTCCAAGTGGCAGGTAGCCGCGCCGCGCGGCAAGCCGTGCGGCCTTAGGTGGTAGCCTGGCGAGCACCAGCTGGCCAGGGGCGAGATTGTGCACCGGCAATACGGCGTAAAGACCGATCGGCGCACTCGCGGTCGCGTTCCAGATGATGCGTGGCGGGCGCGGCCAGGCCAGGGCAACCACCACGCTGGCGGTGACGGAAAGGCCAAGCTGCCATACCGTCCGCCGCTGCGGCGTGCTCAGCAGCATCGGGTTGCGGACCATCCGTCGAGTTCATCGATATGATAGAAGACATGACGACCGTGGCGGCGGCACTTCGGACCTTCCTGCCGCATGCGCATCTTGACGAGCGTGTGAGGCCTGAGGCCCAGATAGAATGCTGCCTCCTTGGTCGACAGAAAGGGACTTCCCCTCCTGGCCAGCTGCGCCCGCAGACTGGCGTCCTCCGCCGTGATCATGTGTTCCATGCTTCGCCTCACTGTGCCTGATTGCTTCGGGGAGACGATGTGCGATCACCATCTCCGGGGCGCGAGGCTAGAGAAGGATCGTGAGCTGGCTGGGGGGCGATTTTGTAGAATCGCAGATTCGCCGGAACTGACGTCTTGCCAGGATCAGGGACGGCGCTTGCGCGCCCCTGAAGCAGGCATGAGAAGCGCATAGGCCTCCGTCTTCAGCACCGTCGCAAGCTTGTCGAGCATGTCGATGGTGGGACTGTAGAGACCACGTTCGAGTGCACTGACATAGGTGCGGTCGATATCAGCTTCATGCGCGAGTGCCTCCTGCGAAAGACCGCAGGCCAGACGTCGCTGACGCAGATTCTCGGCAAAAATGGCGCGTATCTCCATAGCATAAAGACAATCCGGTTGTAGAGCATGTCACCACGGAGTATACTCGTCAATAGATGAGGTGCCGGATCCGGCGATACGATCGCGCGCCTGCGAGACGCGCTTCATCACGAGGCCGATCGCCGGAGATTTTCGATGAATAACCCGACTCCTATCGTACCCTGTCCGGCCTCCCCGGCTGGGCTTTCCTGGTCTGATGTCATTACTGCCTATGACGAGACACATCTATTCACCTATGCGCAGCTCCTGGACGCCGAAGCTGCGGGCCACAGTCGGGACTGGATGATTGAAGCCATTCTGGGGCTTGAGGCGCGTGATCCAGCAGCATCCGACCAGGTTCGCCTGCATCTGGCCCGCGCGCACTGGATGAGAGAGACGGGCTATCGGCTGCTCCTGTCCCATGCGTCTTGTGAACACGACACCAGTACGGGTGCCGCGTAGGGCCTGAACAGGCTTTACGCCCGCGCTTTCTCAGGCAGGCAGGCGAAGCGTAAACGTGGCTCCTCTGCCGGGATACTCGCCGAGCGTGACTGAGCCACCGTGTAGGCTGGCAATCTGCCTGACCAGAGTCAGTCCGACCCCCGTTCCCTGCTGCTTGGTAGTAAAGAAAGGAATGAAAATCTGCTCGCGCAGTTCGGCTGCTATGCCCGGGCCATTATCGCTGACGCGGATCGCGACCTCGCCTCCCGGGAGCGCTTCCCCCGAGAGCTGGATCTTTGCCTCTAAATGCCCAGCCACGGCTTCCATGGCATTGCGCAGGAGATTGATGAGAGCCTGGTCCAGGAGTTCGGGATCGACCCGCAGCTTGAGTGTTTCGGGCGAACACGAACGCGCAAACTCTATACCCCTCGCGGCCATCTCAGGACCAAGCAGGCGTTCCATACGTGCAAAGACACGCACGAGGAGAGTGTCCTCAGGGCGGGCCGTCATGCGTTGGGTGAGACGACGGTGGTTCTGCACAAAATGCAGCAGTCCTTCACTGCGCCTTGCTACCGCATCGAGCGCCTCGAGGGCGTCGCCCAGGGTCCGATGGGGTTCTCCGCCTTCGGGCAGATCGGCCTGCACCGTAGCCACAAGCTCACGCGCGGTCTGCGACAGGGACGAAATTGGTGTCAGCGAATTCATCACTTCATGGGCAATGGTCCGGATGAGACTGTGCCAGGCATCAAGCTGCTGAGCGCTGAGCTCATCACCGATATTCTGCAAAGATATCAGCGTGCGGTGTTCCCCCCGCGCCCAGAAACTCGTTGCCGCTGCCTTGACCGCAATCATGCTGCCGCTGAGTTCGAGATGCAGCAGACGGCGCGCACCCGCTTTCAGCTGATCAAGCCCGGTTCGAAACTCGATACCATAACGGTCAGGGTCCAGCTTCGTGGTCGCGGGAAGGCCAAACATCTGCCTGGCCGCGGTATTGAGAAGCACGTAGCGGCCATCCTCTTCGCGCGCGATGAGGGCGACAGGGACATGAGCGAGCATCGCGGCGAGATAGCGGCCCATTTCTTCGCGCTCGCTGCGTCCCTCGCGAAGCCGATCCATGACCCGTCCCATCGCGGCGCCCAGATCGCGATAGGGAGCTTGGCGGGAAAGACCGGTGAAGCTCTGCGAGGTATCGTCATAGGCAATCGCATCAAGAAAGCGGGCGATTTCGCGGTTAGTCCGGGTGAGCGCATGGATGATCTCTGTCAGCTGCGCCATGACCAGAAGAAGAAGCAGTACCTCAACGACATACCAATGTGTGGTGACGAGAGCGTAAGCCAGAAGCGCAAGGCTCACGAGGAGGAAGAAGCTGCGTAGCGCAAGGCCGATGGACAGCCGGTCAGAGACCATATTTTTCCATCCGCCGATAGAGCGAGGCACGCGTCAGGCCGAGCGCTTCCGCGGCGCGGCTGATATTGCCACGGTGCTGGTCCAGAGCCCGCCTCACGGCCTCACGCTCAATGGTATCGAGATCCAGGGGGCCAGCAGCCGTCTCTGCGGGCGCAACGACAGGCGCAGCCAGGGCAAAGTCGCCGACTTCAAGCGCGGCGCCGCGCGACAGGACGACCGCCCGTTCGACCGCATGGCGCAGTGCCCGAACATTGCCTGGCCAGTCATGCGCAGTGAGCGCCGCCAGTGCTGCCGCCGTGACCGGCTTGCGCGCCATGTTGTATTTCTGGTTATAGAAGGCGACGTAATGCTCGACGAGAGGTGCAATGTCCTCGCGCCGCGCCCGTAAGGGCGGCAAGTCGATGGTGATGGTGTTGATGCGCCAGAGCAGATCAGCCCGAAACAGATTGGAATCAAGCAGGCGGCTCATAGGCTGGTTGGTCGCACAGATGACGCGCACATCAATTGCTTCAGCCCGCTCACTGCCAACCGGAACGACTTCGCGCCGCTCCAGAGCCGAAAGCAGTTTGGACTGAAGGTGCAGCGGTACATTGCCTATTTCGTCCAGAAAAAGCGTGCCGCCGCTCGCCGCACGAAATCGTCCGACCCTGTCTTCTTTGGCGTCGGTAAAGGCACCGCGGCGGTGGCCGAAGAGTTCGGATTCAAACAGCTGCGCTGAAATGGTGCCGAGGTCGACCCGCACGAACGCTTCTTCTGCGCGTTGCGATCGGCGATGGAGTTCACGGGCGACAAGTTCCTTGCCCGTCCCGTTCTCGCCCAGGATCAGGACATTGGCCTCGCTGGGCGCGGTGCGGTCAATGAGGTCGAAGATCTCCCGCATCGCCGGGCTGGTACCGATCATGTCTGTGCTACTGTCTGTCGCCGCGATGAGACCCCTATGGCGAGTACGGGCCTCTCGCGCGGCAAGCTTGGCGCGCCTGAGATTGGCCGCAGCGATCAGAGTAGCGACGAGGCGTTCATTGCTCCACGGCTTGGTGACGAAATCGCTTGCCCCCTTCTTCATCGCCTCAACCGCAAGCTCAAGCTCACCATGGGCGGTGATCAGGACCACGACCGCATCCGGATCGACCTCCAGAACCTCTTCGAGGAGACTGAGCCCCTCGCGCCCACTATCGGCACCGGTGCGAAAATTCATATCGAGAAGAATGACATCGACATCACCGGCCTTCACCCTGGGGATGAGATCGGCCGGGACACGGAGCGTCTCCACCCCGGCGAAATGGCGCTTCAGGGCCAGCCGCGCAGCGAGAAGAACGTCTTCCGCATCGTCGAGAACCACAATGCGGGCGGGACTGACAAAGGGTGACATGCACTGTCCATATACGGACATCGGGAACTCAACTGTACGCAATCGGACAGGGGCGGACAAGGTCTCCGTCTCTAAGTCCTTGATTGATCGTCACCTTGCTCTGGCATGGCGCTTGCTACTGTCCTGCCGGTGACCGATTGCGCGCATATATATGAACCGGATTTCGCTTGTTTCCCGTCCTTCAGCTCCGCCCCCACCTCCGGACCCTGGTTCGGGGATGGACCGACCTCTGGCGCCGCCCTCGCCCTGGCGTCGCTATGGCCCCTATGCCGCGGGCGCCGTCGTACTGCTTGCGCTGGCAGTCTGGCTTCTTTCCGGCCCCGGTGGCCGCATATACCGCGTGCCCATCGACCGGCTCACCATCTCGACAGTCACCCGTGGCCCCTTTGAGGATTACGCTGCGGTTCGGGCCAATGTGGCGCCCCTCATCACGGATTTTCTCACCACCGAGCAAAGTGGCACCGTGAGCCAGGTCCTTGTCGAGGACGGAGCCGAAGTCAAGGCGGGTGAGCCGCTCATCGTCCTGTCTAGCCCGCAGCTGCAACTCAACGTCGCCAATCGCGAGGCCGACACCGCCCGCCAGATCAGCGAACTCGAAAATACCGAGCTCGAACTCGAACAGACGCGCTTTCAGTATCAGAAGGACGTTCTCAATATCCAATACCAGATGCAGAAGCTGAAGGGCGAGCTTGCCCGCGACAAGCGTCTGGCGGCCGCCAACGCGATTCCCCTCGTGACCTTTGATCAGGATAAGGAAAAATACGCGTATGAGCGCAAGCTGCGCGACGCGACCATCGCCTCGCACAAAAACGAAAAAGCCATTCGCGAACGTCAGCTCACCCAGCTACACGCCACCCTCAAGGAACTTCACGCAAGCCTTCTTGCAGCCCGTGCCAGCCTCGACGATCTCACCATTCGCGCGCCCATGGACGGCCAGCTGAGCGCGCTCAACGCACAGGTCGGAGAGGCCAAAGCGCAGGGCGCAGTTCTGGGGCAGATCGATTCACGCGACCGCTTCAAGCTGACGGCGCAGGTCGACGAATTCTATCTTGGCCGCGTCGCACTCGGACAGTTCGCCCTCTTTCGCCTCGACGGTCACGATTACCGTGCCAAGGTCGCCAAGATTTACCCACAGGTCACCAATGGGACCTTCAAGATCGACATGACCTTCCTCGGCAAGGCGCCCCACGGCATCCATGCGGGTCAGGCGATCGACATCAAGCTGGAGCTTGGAGGTGCACAGATCGCCAACATGCTGCCCAACGGCCCCTTCTACCAGGATACCGGTGGCAACTGGGTATTTGTGGTGACGCCAGGCGGTGGCAGCGCAGTCCGTCGCAATGTACGGCTCGGTGCGCGCAATCCTGATTTTGTCGAGGTCTTAAGCGGTCTCAAGCCCGGTGACCGGGTCATCACGTCCAGTTACCAGGCCTATTCCAACATGGATCGTGTCGAATTCGAGTCGGCCACGAACAGCAACGGCGGATCATAAGGAGCCAGCATGATCACCCTTAAACATGTCAGCAAGGTTTATCGTACCAGCGAGGTCGAGACTACCGCGCTCAAGAATATCGACTTTCATGTAAGTGCGGGCGAATTCGTCGCCGTCATGGGACCATCAGGATGTGGCAAGTCGACCTTCCTCAATATTGTTGGCATGCTCGATGTGCCAAGCCATGGCGACTATGTTTTCGACGGCGTCAACATCGCAGGCTACAGCGAGGGCCAGCTCACAGAACTGCGCAAGAACGCACTCGGATTTGTCTTTCAGAGCTTCAATCTGATTGATGAGCTCAACGTCTTCGAAAACGTCGAACTCGCGCTCCTGTACCACCGCGAGGTCAGCCGCGAGGAACGCAAGATGCGCGTCAAGCAAGCTCTTGACCGGGTCAAGATCGCCCATCGCGCCAAGCATATGCCTCAGCAGCTTTCAGGCGGCCAGCAGCAGCGCGTCGCGATTGCCCGTGCCGTCGTTGCCCGCCCGAAGCTGATCCTGGCGGACGAACCTACCGGCAACCTCGATACCGCCAATGGCGAAGAGGTCATGCAGCTTCTGACCGAACTCAACGAGGCCGGTACCACAGTGGTCATGGTCACCCACTCTCATGCCCACGCCGAGTATGCTCATCGCATCGTCAACATGCTCGACGGCTCCATTGTCACCGAACAGGTTCGCCAATTTGCCTGAAAGGCATCGAAATGTTCCGCAATTACCTTGTCGTCGCCCTGCGCAATGCCGGGCGGCAGCGGCTTTATAGCTTCATCACGCTTGCGGGACTGACGGTGGCGCTCACCTGCGCCATCTTCATCATGCTGTTTATTGCTGATGAACTCTCCTACAACACCTGGATTCCAGGCGAACAAGGCATTTACCGCGTCGATACCACGTGGAACTTTCCGGGATTTCCGGCGCAGCATTACGCGCTGGCCCCTTTTCCGCTGGCAAAGGCGCTGCGCGACAAGGTACCCGAGGTCACAGCAGCCACCCGTCTGGTCTATGAGCACGCGACCGTAAAGGCGGCAAACCGCAAATTTGCCGAACGCATCGGCTTTGTTGATCCCAATTTCTTTACCGTTATCCGCCTGCCCTTGCTCGAGGGTAACGCTGGAATGGCCTTGCGCGATCCGGATAGCGCGGTCATCAGCATTGCGATGGCACGCAAGTTCTTCGACACAGCCAATCCCATCGGCAAGACCTTGGAACTCGGAGGAACCCATCCCGTCACGGTTACCGGTCTGATTGCCACACCTCCACACAATACGGAGTTTCAGGCACAGATCTATGTCTCCAACAAGTCCAAGACGGACCGCTTTCCTGACAAGCGGCAGTGGTTCGATCCGGAGACGTATGTATATGTGCGTCTGGTACACGGTGCATCCCCCAGCGTCGTGCAGGCCCAGACACCCGGCATCTTCCGGGCCGACGCGGACCCAAGCAGCATCATCAAGACGAAATTGACGGGCGATGAGATTCTCCATGCGCACCTTGTGCCGCTCTCTCAAACCCATCTCAGCGGCGATGAAGGTGACGGTGCGACAGGCGATTGGGCGTCCGTATACGGCCGCAGTGGGAGTGTCGGGGGCAGTTGGACCGTGGTGTACGGGTTTGCCGCCATCGCGCTCCTGATCATCGGCATTGCCTGCTTCAATTTTACAAATCTCGCTACGGCGCGGGCAATGACCAGGGCGCGCGAAGTCTCCATGCGCAAGGTGCTGGGTGCCAGACGCAGTCAGCTCATAACCCAATTTCTCGCCGAATCTGTTCTGACCGCAGGGGTAACGCTGCTGCTGGCACTTGCCCTGGTGGAAGTGCTCATGCCGTCATTCGAGCGCGTCATCGGTCACCCGATCGCGTTGCAGCTCTTCACGGACTGGCCACTCCTGCTGATCATTCTCGCCGTCACCGTGACGACGGGCGTTCTGGCGGGGCTTTACCCCGCGTTGGTACTTTCCAGTTTCCGGCCAGCCGGGGTGCTACGCGGCGGCGGCGGAGCAAACAGCGGTTCGGGTCTCCTGCGCACGGGGCTGGTACTTCTGCAGTTCGCCGCGTCGATCGGCCTTGGCATAGCGGCCGTGGTCATCTTTGCCCAGATCCAATATGCCCGCAACGTTCAGCTTGGCTTCAATCGCGATAACATCGTCATCGTCGAAGGCGCACATCATCTGAGACCCGGCAAGCTCAAGCTCCTGGAAGCGCGGCTACGAGAGAATCCAAATGTGCTTGCGGTAGCCAGTTCCAATGCCGCGCCCTTTGGCGGCATCTTCCAGGGCACATCAGTATCGCTTCCAGGCCAGCCACAGAGCTTTTCCAGCCGCATCATGAGCATCGAGCCCGGCTTTTTGCAGCTCTATGGCATGAAGCTTTTGGCAGGCCGCGATCTGTCCAAGGCACGCGCCACCGACATTATAAATAATGTGGACAACAGTGATGATGTCCTGCCAGGCAAAAGCGTTCTTATCAACGCGGCGCAGGCGCGAAAACTCGGCCTACGTCCCCAACAGGCCATCAACAAAATCGTCCGTGTTGGCACGTCCCAGGCCGCAGCCCGGATTGTAGGGGTTGTCGCAGATGCGCGCTTCTACGGAGCATTGCGTCCGGTTGCGCCAACCCTATACGCCGATAAGTCCAACCAGAAGTACGTGCTCTCGGTGAAGATCAAGGGAGGTCATTTTCCGGCAGCGATCGCAACCATAGACAAGACCTGGCAGGAGTTCGTACCCAATGTGGCCATCCGGCGGCACTTCCTCAACGACAGCTTCGACAAGCTGTTCGATAGCGCCGAACACGAAGGGCAGATGTTTGGCGTATTCGTGGCGATTGCCATTGTCATTGCCAGCCTCGGTCTTTACGGCCTTGCCGCGTTCACAGCCCAGCGGCGAACCAAGGAGATCGGAATTCGCAAGGTCTTTGGCGCGCGCCATCGCGACGTCGTGAAGCTTCTCCTTTGGCAATTTTCAATTCCGGTGCTGCTCGCAAATGCCATCGCCTGGCCGGTTGCCTGGTATTACCTCTCAGCCTGGTTGGAAGGCTTTGCCGATCGCATCTGGCTTGATCCCGCCTACTTTCTGGGAGCGGGCTTTTTCGCTCTGGCTATTGCCTGGACAACGGTCATTTCGCATGCGCTGCGGGCTGCTGCACGCAAGCCCATTCAAAGTCTACGCTACGAGTAGGTGAGTGCCATGTTCCGCAATTATCTGATGGTTGCGCTCCGCAATGCGCGCCGCAACAAACTCTACAC